>JACZJK010000020.1 GCA_014860575.1 Bacteroidales bacterium | reverse complement strand
CCCCAAGCCCCAAGCCCAAAGCCCAAAGCTCAAAATCCAAAATCCAAAGTTAAAAACCCAAAATCCAAAATTTCAAATTCAAAACAGATTTCATTTGTGGAATAACGAATCTTAAATCTGGAATTTTGAATTAATAACTCCCTACACCGGATCTACATCCACCACAACCCTCACCTGCTTGTGTTCTGTTGTTTTTAAGAAGACTTCAATCATTGATCTGATTTTTTGTTTTGATTCAGCCAGGGTAGCGTCGCGCTTTAATTTGATCAGGATTTCTTTGATATAGTAATTCCTGATCCGCGAGACAACAGGGTATTCGGGTCCAAGGATTTGCTTCGGAAATTCTTTTCTGAGAGCACGCGCAAGTTCAGCGGCAGCCTTATTGAGTGGATCCGGTTCTTTATGCTTCAGCGAAAGCTTCACGAGGCGTGAGTAAGGCGGATAATTGAACTGACGGCGCTCGGCTATCTGAACCTGGTACATGCCTTCATAGTCATTGTCAATCACAAGTTTGATAACCGGATGTTGCGGATTTCGGGTTTGGATCACCACTTTGCCTTGCTTGTTTTTTCGTCCGGCCCTCCCGCTTACCTGCGCCATCATCTGGTAGCTGCGCTCAAAGGAACGGAAATCGGGGAAGCTGATCATATTATCAGCATTCAGGATGCCTACCAGGCTTACATTGTCGAAATCGAGGCCTTTGGTCACCATTTGTGTACCGGTGAGCACATCCACCCGCCTTTCTTCAAAATCGCTGATGATGCGATGGTGGGCGTGTTTGCTGCGGGTTGTATCCAGGTCCATCCGGGCAATACGGATTTCAGGATAAAGCAATGCCAGTTCCTCCTCCACTTTTTCGGTTCCGAACCCAATGAGGTTCATTTCGGGATGCTCGCATTTGGGGCAACGGTGCGGTACCGGTTCGCTATAACCGCAATAATGGCATTTGAGATGCTTTTCGCGCTTGTGGTAGATCAATGTAACATCGCAGTGGCGGCAATCCGGAATATGATGACAGGCCGTACATTCCATGCGAAGGGAAAATCCCCGGCGGTTCTGAAAAAGAATGACCTGCTCTTTGTTGGCCAAAGCCTGATCCAGCGCCGCAAGCAACACTGGACTGAAATGACTTTTCATTTGTTTCAGGCGGGTGGCTTCCTTGATATTGGCAATCTGCACTTCAGGTAAAAGTATGTCGCCGAAACGTTTGTTGAGCGTCACCAGCTCATATTTCCCATGTTTGGCATTGAAATAACTTTCAAGCGCCGGGGTTGCCGAACCAAGCAAAATATTGGCCTGATGCTGATGTGCCAGGTAAATTGCCGCATCGCGGGCATTGTAGCGGGGGTTGGGGTCGTATTGTTTATAAGAACTGTCGTGTTCTTCATCAATAATTACCAAACCCAGTTTACTGAATGGTAGGAACAAGGCCGAGCGCGCACCCAGGATGATGCTGTGCGAGGGAAAAGACAAGATATTTTCATCATTCTTTATTTCTCCATTTCTCCATTTCTCCATTTCCACTTGTCTCTTCGTCTCCTAGTCTCTTGTCTCTTGTCTCTTATCTCTTGTCTTTTGTCTCTTGTCCCACCCCGCTCCTCTATTTTGATTATTTTCGCAAATCTGTTTCAAAATAATATAACATGAGTGTTAAGGGCATTAAGCCGGCTTTGATTGTTGGATCGGGTCTTGAGAATTTCAATTTCCTTAATAACTGGAAAGAACTTGAGGTTGACACGCCTTATGGAGCGCCATCAAGCACATTGTTTTCCGGAATGTTTCAGCAAATGGAAGTGCTCATTCTTTCCCGGCATGGACGTGAGCATACTATTCCGCCGTCGCAGGTAAATAACCGGGCCAATATATGGGCGTTGAAGGAAGCAGGTTGCACACATATCCTGGCTGTTTCGGCTTGCGGAAGTTTACGGGAGCAGATTGAAACGGGCGATATCATTTTCCCGGATCAGTTCATTGATTTCACCCGCCACCGTGCCATCACCTTCTTCGAATCTTTTGAACCCCATCAACCCAGGCATTTTGCCATGCCCGACCCGTTTGATGCCACCCTGAAAGAAATCCTGGCTGAAGCGGCAGAACGCCTTGGCATCAGACATCATAACCAAGCCACTGTGATCACAATCGAAGGGCCGCGGCTGAGCACCCGCGCCGAATCGCACATGTTTCGAAGCTGGGGTGCCGACATCATCAATATGAGCACAGCCCCTGAAGTAATACTGGCCAACGAACTCCAAATCCCTTACGCCCTGGCAGCCCTCAGCACCGACTACGATGCCTGGCGCGAAAACGACAAAGCAGTAAGCTGGGAAGAAATTGTGACAGTTTTCCGGCAAAATATAAACAAGGTCAGTAAGTTGTTGTTAGATGTTTTAGCCTTACTCAGCGATCGCAATATGCGAGGTGCAAAATGACCCAAACCAAAAGATATAATTCCCCGCTGGTTCGCTATTTGCTTATTTTCATGGGCAGCATCTCTGTGGGATTGGCGGTGCTGGGAATTGTTTTACCTGTATTGCCAACCACTCCTTTTCTTCTTTTTGCCGCCTGGTGCTATGCCCGAAGCAGTACACGGTTTTATGTATGGTTGATGACCCACAGGCTATGGGGAAAGTACCTGCGCGATTATACTTCCGGCAGAGGGGTTCCGGTTAAAGTGAAAGTGTATGCAATAGTGCTGCTTTGGATAACCATACTGAGTTCAGTCATTTTCGCGATTGATAAATTATGGTTGCAGATTTTACTGATTGCAATTGCGTTGGGTGTAAGCATCCACATTTTAAGGATCAGAACCCTCAGGCAGGGTAAGTAAAATATTTTCTTCGCTTCCTGCCTCAAAGTATGGAACTCCCGTATAATATGCTACACCCATCGGATCAGTATTGTTAAAGTGGTTGCCTGTAATGTGAAAGTACAATATTAAAAGTCCTTTGAAGGCTTAAAAAAATATCAAACAGGAACTGTTTTTTAATAATCCGTTAACCTTCTTCACGTAAATTCTGGCTATCTTGCGGCATCTTTTATTAGCTTTTATGAACCTTACCCGTATTGCCATTACTTTCATCTATACACTGGTTTTTGCTACGCAATTGCTGGCCCAGGCTCCGCCAGGTTATTACAACAATGCATCAGGCTTATCGGGCGAAGCATTAAAAACCGCCCTGTATCATATTATAAAAAACCATGCGGTAATTTCGGAAGCAGCCATCTGGAATCATTTTGTTAACACCGACGCCAAAGCCAATGGCAAGGTTTGGGATATGTATTCTGATAATCCTAACGGTTCGCCACCTTATGAATACACTTTTATAAGCGACCAGTGCGGCAATTACGATGAAGAGGGTGATTGTTACAACCGCGAACATTCCTTCCCGATGAGCTGGTTTGCGGATGCCTCGCCCATGAGCACAGATCTTCACCACATTTATCCTACTGATGGCTTTGTAAACGGCATGCGGTCTAACTATCCTTTTGGTGATGTTAACAACGCTTCGTGGACTTCAATGAATGGCAGTAAACGCGGTTCAAATTCCGATCCGGGTTATAACGATATTGTGTTCGAACCCATTGATGCATACAAGGGTGATTTTGCCCGAACCTATTTTTACATGGCCACGCGCTATGAGAACCTGATTGCAGCCTGGAAAACAAATACACCGCAAGCCAATGGCGTCCTTGATGGCAATTCCTATCCGGCTTTCAAAACCTGGTATGTTGAACTGCTGGTTTCCTGGCATCTGGCCGATCCTGTTTCAGCCAAAGAAATTGCGCGCAACAATGCTGTTTACACCATTCAGGGCAACCGCAACCCTTTTATTGATGAACCTGCTTATGTTCAGCTTGTCTGGGGTGGCGAGTTTGAAACTGAGCCTTTGAACCATGTCAGCAATTTCACGGCACAACTTATTACACTCAACTGGACTGATGCAGCTGGCCCGACCCAACCCGATGGCTATCTTGTACGCATGAACAATACAGGCTTTGAAAATATCAGTTTGCCGGAAAACGGTTTGCCTGTCGCGGACGATTTCTGGAATAGGAACGTCGGTTTTGGGGATCAAAGTTGTACCTTTGGTGATCTGAACCCGGAAACCACATATTATTTTATGGTTTTCAGCTTCCGTGGCAGCGGCGCCGGAATTATTTATAAAACCGATGGACTCATTCCTCAAATAAACATACAAACCAATTAATCTTTAATTTATCAACCAAAACCCGATTATTATGAAAACACGTACAATTTTAAGAACGCTGGTCCTGATGGCAGGGCTGGTATTTTATGCCCTGAATGGATGGGGGCAGATTATTAGCCAATATGTTGAAACCAATAGCGGAACTGTTCCCAAAGGAATTGAAATCTGGAATAACACTGAAAATACGCTGGATTTTTCCGTTAATAACCTTATTATTCAACAGGGAACCAACGGGGCAGCATTAAACGATTTAGCTGGAACATTGGTAAACTCAGGCTCTTTAGCGCCTGGTGCCGTCATGGTTATCGGAACAACTGACATGGGAACTTATCTCACTGACCAGGGTCTAACCTCTGTGACTTTTGTTTCGTTTACTTTTGTTTTTAATGGTGACGATGCTTTAGCAGTTAAATATGGAGGAATAATTACTGATGTTTTTGGTACACCGGAGTTTGATCCGGGGTCTGCCTGGACAGGTAACGGAGTTTCCACTGCAAATCAAAACATTCAATTAAAGAGCGGTATTACAACCGGAGATCTGGTTGGATGGAGCGATCCCAGTATAAGATTTGAAACAGTATCAACTAATCCAGTTGGCATAGGAGGACTAGAAGGTTTTGGAATAGCACCAGTATCAGCGGAAGATCCGGTCATAACAGTTGACCCGGTTGTACTCAGCGGATTTGAATACCTGTTGGGTGAAGGCCCATCAGATGAACAATTCTTCACTGTTAGCGGTGCGGCTTTAATAGACGATATTAGCCTTACAGCGCCAACCAATTATGAAATATCAGAAACAAGCGGATCTGGATTTAACAATTCTATTGTTTTAATGGAGGTGGATGGAACTGTTAGCGAAACAACCATTTATGTCAGACTAAAAGCTGGCCTGGCAATCGGGGAATACAATAACGAAGCAATAACACTTTCTTCAACAGATGCAACCGAAAAGACTGTAACATTAAATGGTGAAATAAGAGAAATTGCTACTACTACACTGCCTTATGGAGAGACTTTTGATGCAGATTTGGGTGATAGTTATGCTTATAGTGTTTTGGGTAATACCAGATTCTGGAATTGGAATTTAGGTGGCTGGGCACAAATGAATGGTTTCGGTAGCGCAGAGACTGAGGAAGACTGGCTGATTCTGCCAGGGATTAATCTCAACAATTATTCGGGAGAAATAATGACATTTGAAAGCTGGAAAAGATTTGGAAGCGATGATGCCAATAATTACCTTAAACTTCTATACTCTACAGATTATACCGGGACTGGTGACCCAAGCGCTGCATCATGGAATGAACTCACTTTTACGCAACCTGCTGTCGAGCAAGTCTGGACTCCATCAGGAGACGTTGACCTTTCTGGAATCTCAGGCACATCAGTATGGATTGCTTTTAAATATCGCTATGAATTCGGAAATTACCGCTTATGGCAAATTGATAATATTGTGATACAGGAAGTTTCAGTTGAAAACCCCGTTTCATTTGCTGCCACTACTATAAATTCAAACCAGATCAACCTGGATTTCGAAATCAATGCCAGTGGCGATGATGTAGTTATCGTTTACAATTCAACCGGCATTTTTAGCGATCCTTCCGGCGATCCCCCCGCCATTAACGATCCTTTTGCAGGTGGAACATTGTTTTATTACGGAACCGAATCGCCACAGATACATAGCGGGCTCGCAGCCGAGGAAACGGTTTATTATCGTGCATTTTCTTACGATAAGGAATTTTACTCACCGGGATTGAATGCCAATGCAACAACCTATGCCGTTGAACCCAGTAATCATGTTACAGGCTTATCAGCCACTGCCAACTCAGCCAGTTCTATTACCGTTGCCTGGACTGATTCCGATGCAAGCGGTTACCTGATCAAAGGAAGCACAGTTGATTTTAATGATATTACAGCGCCTGTTGATGGTATTTCAGAGGCTGATGGAGCTTTGGTTAAAAATGTAGCAGCAGGAGTTGAAAGCCATGAATTTACCGGACTTGCAGCCAGCACGGAACATTTCTTTAAAATATTCCCCTATAACGGAGTTGGCGCTGCCGTCAATTATAAAACCGATGGAACTATCCCGGAAGCAAGCGCTACAACGTTAGATCCGCCTCCACCGCCCTATGTAGATGTTCTACTACGTCCACAGCAAATAGATTTATCTGCAACCACCTCTCAAAGTGCTGTTTTGATGGAAATTGGAAATTATCCTACAGATGATGTCAGATATAGATTGTATAATGGAAGCAACCAATACAATTGCTGGGATGGAACTGAATATATTTCTTCATTTTCATACTCAGTAGGGCCACAGGTTCCAGGTACGCCAACAACTTCAGCAAAGTTCTGGATACTCTTTGAGCGCGGAAACAATAATAGCACGGCAGCAAGCTACCGCGACAGATTAGGCCCGCTCTATCCTTCCAATTATCAAACTGAAGCATTGCCAGCCGCTACCGCAATGGTAACGCCTTATGATATCAGCCTTAGCATTCCTTTTACAGGAACATACGCTTTGGATGTAAAATATGTTGTTCTCGGATTTGATGCAGAAGTAGATGGAAACTTAATCAGCGCCACTTCGTCTGATCTGACCACCGGTGACTTTGTGTTAAAAGCTGATGAAGGCACAATTATCAGGCGCATTGAAGTACGAACCGTTCTGGATGTTCTTGTGGATGAGTTAATTGGTGAGTGGCCGTCAGCAGTTCCGGAAAACCGCACAGTTGATGGAATCACACTTGGCGTTGACGATACAGAATGTTACGATGCTACCAACAATATTACTGTTACGAACACTACCATTGGAAACGGCGCCAGCGTTGAGTTCAGGGCTGGTGTAAATATCATTCTTGGCGATGGGTTCAGTGCTGTGGAAGGATCATACATGCTTGCCACCATTACGGATGTTTATTGTACGCTGCCACCGGCAATGCTTGCTTCTGAAGAGATCATTGTACCGGAAATACAGAATGCAATTGATGAGCTGGAAACCACTTTCAAAGTTTATCCAAATCCAAGTTCAGGTGTATTTGCGCTGGAGCTTTCAGGTTTGGAACAAACGGAAAAGGTTACAGTTGAAATCTATGGGATGATGGGCGAACGCGTATTGCAGAGTGATTTGTCCGGTTCGCAAATTTATCAGTTTGATATGAGCGCAATGCCAAGAGGTGTTTACATCCTGCGCATCATGCACAGTGGCCAGGCTGAGATACAAAGGATTATTAAGCAATAAATACTGATTATCTTAAAAGATTAACCCTGACAGATTCCAATAACCTGTCAGGGTTTTTACATATACTTGTTTTTGATTTATTGTTGTTGTATTTTTGTGAGCGTGTGAAGTTTCTAGCTTATTGTATTGGAAATTTAAACCACCCGTTCATGAAATTCAAAGCTTCCATAGTATTGCTGCCAGCTTTTCTGCTCTTTTTCTCAGCATGCAGGAAAGATTCTTCGGTTCCTGAAATCTCTACCCTTACAGTTCAGAACCTAAGTTATTATTCAGCAAACTGCGGAGGCATGGTTACTAATGATGGCGGATCTGAAGTTACTCTGAGAGGTGTATGCTGGAGTACTCAGCCCAGTCCAACTATAAACGATGATACTACAGTCAATACTGGCGACCAGCACCATTTCATATCTGAACTACCTGGTTTAACCCCATCAACCACTTATTTTGTGCGGGCTTATGCCATCAATTCAATTGGTACAGGCTATGGCAAGGTTGTAGAGTTCAGTACATTGAAGGGAACTGTTCCGGAATTACTCACACACCAGGTAAGCCAAGTTTATTCCATGCAGGCCGATGTGGAAGGAGAGGTTATCTCTGACGGAGATCTTGCCATAACCGAACGGGGTATTTGCTGGGGAACTGGACCTTTTCCCTCCATCAATTCCGACAAAATAGCTGCTCCTGGAAGCAGCACCAGGTTCACTGCCACAATCAAAGGATTATTACCAACAACCACTTATTACGCCAGAACCTACGCCATCAATCAGGCAGGAGTAGGTTATGGTGAACCGCTCGAATTTACAACTCCTGAAACGGAGCCATTGCCCGAGGTTCTGACAAAACCCGCGCAAAAAATAACGCAATGGTCAGCAGTAGGTGTGGGTGAAATAATTAATGAAGGGTCATTACCCATAAGTGAACGTGGAGTTTGCTGGGGTACTTCGCCCAATCCTGAAAGAACTATTAACTTCAAGGTGGACTTAACCGGCTCCGACCTCTTTTCAGTAAAAATTGATTATCTGAAACCAGTCGCAACCTACTATATCCGGGCTTATGTTATAAGTATTACCGGCATTATTTACGGAAACCAGCAGATTTTCAGCACAATTGCCATCGGTGCTGCCTGCCCTGAAAGCCCGGCGGTAAGTGACATTGATGGGAACGTATATCAAACCGTTCAGGTTGGCGATATATGCATTTTCAAGGAAAACCTGAAAACCACAAAGTTCAGTAATGGCGATCTCATAACTTATTCAGACGCCTTCATAAACCAGCCTTCTTATACATGGTATGCTAAGAACCTGGAAAACAAACATAAATACGGGGGACTTTACAACTGGTATGCTGTATCAAGTGAAAATGGATTATGTCCTGAAGGTTGGCATATCACGGATAATCATGAATGGAATTCAATTGCTGCCTTTGCAGGTTTTGTTGCCATCCAAATGAATGTCCCTGATGGAACCTCGGTTCTTAAAAGCACGCTTACCGAACCAGACCCTCATCCCCGTTGGAACGCAGGTGGAGTCCCCACGAATGATTTACTTGGGTTTTCCGCTCTCCCGGGTGGTGCGCGATTTAGTGCTTCATGGAGTTATAACTGGTTAGGAAGTTCGGCATATTTCTGGTTATCAGATGATGTGAATGAAAATTCGGCCCTGGCACGGAATATTTCAAATTATTGGATCCAAATCTTTTCTACCGGAGGGTATAAGACCTACTTTATGAGCGTTCGATGTGTAAAGGACTGATTACAAGAAAATACCCCGTTAAAGCCTGAAACCTTAACGGGGTATTACAAATAAATTCAACTCAATACTACCTCATAAACTTGAAATTCTTGCCAAGATACTGGGCGGAATTACCAAGGATTTCTTCAATACGGAGCAATTGGTTATACTTTGCAATGCGTTCGCTGCGGCAGGCTGAGCCGGTTTTGATCATTCCGGTTTTCAGGGCAACGGCCAGGTCTGCGATGGTTACATCTTCGGTTTCGCCGGAGCGGTGGCTGATCACCGAAGTATAATGATTGCGATGTGCCATTTCAACGGCTTCAATGGTTTCAGTCAGTGTTCCAATCTGATTCACTTTAATAAGAATGCTGTTGGCAACTCCGGTATCAATGCCACGTTTAAGGCGTTGGGTGTTGGTAACAAAAAGGTCGTCACCAACCAGTTGGATCTTCTTACCCATTTTATCGGTCATCAGTTTCCAGCCATCCCAGTCGTCTTCGGCCATTCCATCTTCGATTGAAATGATGGGATATTTTTCGACCCATGCATTCCAGTAATCTACCATTTGAGCCGGAGTAAGCTTATCGCCTGTTGATTTGTGGAGGTGGTAAACATTTTCTTCGGTTAAGAAGTACTCTGAAGATGCTGGATCGAGTGCGATAAAGATGTCCTGGCCAGGTTTGTAACCAGCTTTTTCAATAGCTTGCAGGATTACAGTAACCGCTTCTTCGTTTGATTTCAGGTTCGGGGCAAAACCGCCTTCATCACCTACATTGGTAGAATAGCCTTGCTTTTTCAAAACCGCTTTCAGGTGGTGAAATACTTCGGCGCCCATGCGGATGGCCTGACTGAAAGTTTCTGCTCCCACAGGCATGATCATGAATTCCTGGAAGTCAATGCTGTTATCGGCATGCGAACCGCCATTGAGGATATTCATCATGGGGATCGGAAGTAAATTGGCGTTCACACCACCAATATAACGGAACAGATATTGACCCGATTCCTGGGCTGCAGCATTGGCAACAGCCAATGATACGCCGAGGATCGCATTGGCGCCCAGGTTTGCTTTGTTTGGTGTGCCGTCAATTTCAATCATGCGGCGGTCAATCTCAATCTGATCCGTCACGTAATAACCTTTCAGCTCTTCGCTGAGGATGCCATTCACGTTTTCAACTGCATTCAGAACTCCTTTGCCGAGGTAGAGGCTTTTGTCATCATCGCGCAGTTCAACTGCTTCGTGAATACCTGTTGAAGCGCCTGAAGGTACGGCGGCACGGCCAACAATACCGTTTTGGGTAAATACTTCTACTTCGATGGTCGGGTTGCCACGCGAGTCTAAAATCTGGCGGGCATGTAAATTCAAAATTGAACTCATGAGTTTTATAATTTAGGGTTATTTAGCGAAAAAGGGACAAGGCAAGTATTCGCCTGTCCCAGTTTTCAAATGTAAAAAGTATATCAACTTATTTTTTTTCCTCTTCAGTTTCCTCAGTAGTTTCTGATTGTTCATCAGATACTTCTTCGGCAACAGGCGTTTCCTGAATGTCTTCGGCAACCATTTCTTCTTCCTCAACTTCAGGTTCAGCAACAGGGGCTTTCTTCGATTCAGCCGGTTTCACAGCATCTTCGGTTTTTTTCTTTCCGGCACCTCTTCTGCGGCGCGATGCCTTGGCTTTGGCTTCTTCCTTGGTTCCGAGCAGGTTTTCATTATAGTCAACCAACTCAATCAGGCACATTTCGGCATTATCACCCAGTCGTGTACCTGTTTTCAGGATGCGGGTATAACCTCCCGGCCTGTCGGCAACCTTCACTGATATTTCCCTGAAAAGCTCGGTGATCGCTTCCTTATTTTGCAGGTAGCTGAACACCACCCTGCGCGAATGGGTTGAATCGTCCTTTGATTTTGTAATCAGCGGCTCAACATACACACGAAGGGCCTTACCTTTGGCAAGGGTTGTATTGATGCGTTTGTGCAGGATCAGCGAAGTAGCCATATTTGCAAGCATGGCATGGCGGTGAGCACTTTTCCGACCTAATTTATTAACTTTCTTTCCGTGTCTCATCTCAATTAGTCCTTATCTAATTTATATTTTGAAATATTCATTCCGAACTCAAGGCTTTTTGATTTCACCAGGTCTTCCAACTCGGTAAGTGATTTTTTTCCGAAGTTGCGGAATTTCAACAAGTCGTTTTTGTTGTAGGCAACCAGTTCGCCAAGGGTTTCAACATCAGCCGCCTTCAGGCAATTGAGCGCCCGAACCGAGAGATCCATGTCAACCAGTTTGGTTTTCAATAATTGGCGGATATGAAGTGTGTTTTCATCAAATTCTTCACTCACGGCTTTTTCTTCGGTATCAATTGTAATTTTCTCGTCACTGAAGAGCATGAAGTGATGAATGAGGATCTTTGCTGCTTCTTTCAAAGCATCCTTGGGGTTGATTGAACCATCGGTGCGAAGCGTAAACAGAAGCTTTTCGTAGTCAGTTTTTTGTTCGACCCGGAAATCCTCAACCACAAATTTCACATTCTTGATCGGTGTGTGAATGGAGTCAATCGCAATGGTGCCAAGGTGTGCGTCAGTATCCCTGTTTTCGTCGGCAGGAACATAACCACGGCCTTTGTTAATCAGCATTTCGAAGGTAACCTTTACGGTTGGATCCATATGGAAAACAACAATGTCAGGATTCAGAACCTGGAAAACCGAAAGGTATTTATTGATATCGCCGGCTTTAAAAGTATCGCGTCCGGTAATTGTAAAGTTGATTTTTTCAAGTTCTTCGTTCTCGTTGAGGCGTTTGAACCTGATTTGTTTGAGGTTGAGTATAATTTCGGTAACATCCTCAATTACTCCTTTGATGGTAGAGAACTCCTGTTCAACACCTTCAATCCGAATAGAGGTAATGGCATAACCCTCAAGTGATGAGAGTAAAACCCTTCGCAAGGCATTGCCTATGGTCAAACCAAATCCTGGTTCCAATGGACGAAATTCGAATGTGCCTTCAAACTCATCCGATTCATTCATAATTACCTTATCGGGTTGCTGAAATGGTAGTATAGCCATGATTTCGCTGTATTGTGTTGATATAAAAAAAATAGGAACAGATCATTATTTTGAATACAACTCAACGATGAGCTGTTCTTTAATATTTTCAGGAATATCCTGACGTTCGGGATAGTTTACAAACTTTCCGGCCATCAGGTTGCCATCCCATTCCAGCCATGAATAAGGGTTGCCACGTCCTGAGAGTGAGTTCTGGATTACTTCCAGTGATTTCGACCGCTCTCTTACGGCAACGACATCACCCGGGCGAAGTTGGTACGACGAAATATTTACAACCTCGTTGTTCACAAGAATATGCTTGTGCGAAACCAACTGCCGGGCAGCGCTGCGTGAAGGTGCAATACCCAAACGGTACACTGTATTATCGAGCCTCGATTCAATAAGCTGGAGCAATACTTCACCGGTGATCCCTGCTTTTTTGCTGGAAGCTTTCTGGAAAATGTTTCTGAACTGGCGCTCGAGAATACCATAGGTATATTTCGCCTTTTGTTTTTCCATCAACTGAAGGGCGTACTCCGATGTTTTTCCTCTCCGGCGGCTGTTTCCATGCATGCCGGGGGGATAATTCTTTTTCTCAAACGAACGGTCAGGGCCGAAAATAGGTTCCCTGAATTTACGTGCTATTTTTGTTTTTGGGCCAATGTATCTTGCCATGCTAACTTTTGTTTATACTGTTCAATTATACATGCCTGCTTGCGCAGGGCATCATTATTTTATACTCTTCTGCGTTTGGGTGGGCGGCAACCATTGTGTGGCAATGGTGTAACGTCAACGATCTCCACCACTTCAATACCTGCTGAGTGGATCGTACGAATTGCTGATTCTCGACCTGCGCCCGGGCCTTTCACATATACCTTAACTTTTCTCAAACCAAGGTCATAAGCCACTTTTGAACAATCAGTGGCAGCCATTTGAGCGGCATAGGGAGTATTTTTCTTCGATCCCCTGAAACCCATTTTTCCGGCTGATGACCAGGAAATAACCTGGCCTCCATCGTTGGTCAATGTTACAATCACATTGTTAAACGATGCGGTAATAAATGCTTTACCAATGGGTTCAACTCTTACGACCCTTTTTTTCGACGATTTAGTGCTTTTTGCCATATCACTTATATTTCTATCTTCTTAATTACTAATGTTAGAGGCAGAACTATCTACTAGCCTTTAGGTGCCTTCTTTTTGTTGGCAACGGTTTTTTTCCTGCCTTTTCGTGTACGGGCATTGTTCTTGGTGCTCTGACCACGCACCGGCAAGCCGATACGGTGACGGATGCCACGATAAGAACCAATATCCATCAAACGCTTGATGTTCATCTGAACTTCTGAACGCAAGGCGCCTTCCACCTTAAAGTGGTCGTTAATGATGGTACGGATACGGTTTTGCTCGTCGTCGTCCCAGTCCTGAACTTTTTTATCCCACGATACTTCAGCATCGGTAAGGATTTTTTGGGCATTGCTTCGGCCTATTCCGTAGATGTAGGTAAGCGCAATTTCGCCCCGCTTATTCTTTGGTATATCTATACCTGCAATTCTAGCCATAGAACTATTTGATTTGGTATCAGTTAATTTTCAATTTTATTATCCCTGACGTTGTTTGTACTTTGGGTTCTTTTTATTGACAATATAAACCCTTCCTTTACGACGTACGATGATGCAGTCGGGAGTTCTCTTCTTAACGCTGGCTCTGATTTTCATTCTCTTGATCGTTTTTAGTATTCACTCTGCAAGCAAGTCCTTATTATTTGTACCGGTATATGATCCTGCCTTTGGTAAGGTCGTAAACTGACATTTCAACTTTAACCTTGTCGCCCGGAAGGATCTTAATGTAATGCATCCTCATCTTCCCTGAAATATGTGCAGTGATAATGTGTCCATTCTCCAACTCAACGCGGAACATTGCATTACCAAGCGATTCCAATACAACACCATCTTGCTCGATAGCTTGTTGTTTTGCCATATTAATTCAGGTTTCTGATTTTAATTATTTAACACTATATCTATTTCTTCAAAACTCGATAAAACTTCAGCCTTGTCTTTTCTAACCGCGATAGTATGCTCGTAATGGGCCGAGGGCTTTCTGTCGAGCGTACGTATTGTCCATCCATCTTTTTCCTGCATTACATGCCTTTTTCCAAGGTTGATCATAGGCTCAATCGCAATCACTATTCCTTCGGTAAGCAAAACGCCTTGTCCTTTCTTCCCGTAATTGGGCACATCAGGCGATTCATGCAGATGCTTTCCAACGCCATGACCGATCAATTCCCTCACTATTCCGTAACCCATCGGGCTAACGTGCTGCTGTATTGCATTCCCGATGTCTCCGATGCGCTTTCCGATAACGGCCTGCTCAATGCCTTTGTAAAGCGCCTCCCTGGTTGCCTTCATCAGTGCCAGTACTTCGGGTTTAACATCTCCAACAGCGAATGTGAACGCCGAGTCACCATAATACTCATCCAGCAGAACACCACAATCAATTGAGACTATGTCACCGTCAAGCAGTCGCCTCTTACCAGGAATTCCATGAACAACATCCTCGTTTACTGAGATGCATAATGTTCCGGGAAATCCCCTGTAACCTTTGAACCCTGGTTTTGCACCATGATCGCGGATACATCTTTCCGCAATCCCATCCAGTTCGAGCGTGGTCACACCGGGTTTGATATGCCGGGCTACTTCAGCTAAAGTTTTACCAACAAGCAAAGAACTCTTTTTAATGAGCTGTATCTCTTCTTCCGTTTTGAGATAAATCATTACTTCATTTTCCTTTATCCGCTAACACTGAATGATGATCTTCCTTTAATTCGCCCCGATTTGGTTAATCCATCGTAGTGGCGCATCAAAAGATGGCTTTCAATCTGTTGCAGTGTATCCAGCACAACACCTACCATAATCAGCAGTGAGGTGCCTCCAAAAAATTGTGCAAACTGCGCGTTCACTCCCATCAGGCTGACAAATGCCGGCATAATGGCAACAAAGGCAAGGAAAAATGATCCCGGTAAGGTAATCCTTGACATGATTGTGTCCATGAACTCAGCAGTCTTCTTTCCGGGTTTTACACCGGGTATAAAACCTCCGTTCTTCTTCATATCGTCTGCCATCTGATTGGGATTGATGGTAATAGCCGTATAGAAATAAGTAAAGAGGATGATCATGATTGCAAATACAAAATTATACCAGAACCCATTCATGTTTGAAAACGTTGAAAGGAAGCCTGTCATGGTTTCTGATTCGGCAAAACCAGCCAGTGTCAACGGTAGGAACATCAATGCCTGTGCAAAGATGATTGGCATAACGCCAGCAGCGTTCACTTTTAATGGTATGTATTGACGAACACCGCCATACTGCTTGTTTCCAACAATGCGTTTGGCGTATTGAACCGGCACCCTTCGAGTGCCCTGCACAAGCAAGATACATAAAAGGATGACTATAACCAGGATGACTAATTCGATGAGGAACATCACCAAGCCTCCTCCTTGTTGTTCCATGCGTGATAAAAATTCTGCAGCAAGCGAAAAAGGCAAACGGGCAATAATACCGATCATAATAATGAGCGAAATACCATTTCCAATTCCCTTATCGGTAATCTTCTCACCCAGCCACATCACAAAGAGGGTTCCTGAAATGAGTATAATGATAGTTGACACCCAGAAAAAGGTAGTGGGAGTAGTAACTGCAGGATCAAAAGGTGTAACAGCTTCCGGTGGTAATTGAGCAATCATATTGCCAATATAAGCCGGAGCCTGGAAACCGGTAATAATAACGGTGAGGTACCTGGTTATCTGGTTAATTTTGCGACGGCCGCTTTCACCTTCTTTCTGTAATTTCTGGAAATAAGGTATGGCCATCCCAAGTAACTGGATAACAATGGAAGCCGAGATATAGGGCATGATCCCGAGGGCAAAAATTGATGCATTCGAGAAAGCGCCGCCTGAAAACATATCCAGCAAGCCAAGCAGGCCGGATGATGTTTGCCGTTGCAGGTTCACCAACTGATCGGGGTCAACACCGGGCAGAACAATATAACTACCCAGCCTGTAGATCAAAATAATCCCCAGCGTGTAGAGAATCCTCTGGCGGAGTTCCTCAATTTTATAGATGTTCCGGATGGTATCAATAAATCTTTTCATTCAGATTTAGATTTTAGTGGCGGTTCCACCGAGTGATTCAATAGCCTTGATTGCAGAGGCTGAAAAAGCATGCGCAGTAACATCGAGTTTTGCAGTGAGTTCACCACGACCGAGGATCTTAAAAAGATCTCTTTTACCAACAATACCGTTTTCAATCAATACCTCAGGCGTGATTACCTGAACATTGTTTTTTTCGGCTATGAGTTGGAGTGTATCAATATTAATACCCCGGTATTCAACCCTGTTTGGGTTCTTGAACCCAAATTTCGGAACCCGGCGGAACAATGGCATCTGGCCACCTTCATGACCAAATCTGCGGCTGTATCCACTGCGCGATTGCTGGCCTTTGTGTCCACGGCCTGCGGTATCGCCGTTCCCACTGCCTTCTCCGCGACCGACCCTTCTTGTCTGCTTGACCGATCCTTTTGCTGGTTTGAGATTACTTAAATCCATGTTTGTATAATTTCTTTATCGTTTAGCAACTAAGGTTATATTTCTTCAACCTGAATCAAATGGTTCACTTTTTTAACCATTCCAAGAATTTGAGGGGTTGCCTCAACTTCAATGGTTTGATGCATGCGGCGGATGCCCAGGGCTTCGAGTGTCCGTTTCTGACGAAGCGGGTAACCGATGCCACTTTTTGTTTGTTTTATTTTCAGCTTTTTCATTTCCGGAAGTTTAAGCTATTGATTAGCCGTTAAAAACTTTACTCATACTTATTCCACGAAGCTGTGCCACCGTATAAGGATCTTTCATCTCAAGCAACGCATTGATGGTAGCTTTTACCACCGAGTGTGGATTGGATGATCCTTTGGATTTTGCCAGCACGTCTTTAACGCCAACACTTTCCAGTACAGCACGCATAGCGCCGCCGGCAATTACCCCGGTTCCGGGAGCAGCTGGTTTCAGAAACACATTGGCACCGCAATACTTGCCGGTTTGCTCATGTGGTACTGTACCTTTCAGCACATGGATTTTTACCAGGTTCTTTTTTGCATCGTCAATGCCTTTTGCAATGGCAGCAGTTACTTCTTTGGCTTTTCCAAGCCCGTGGCCTACTACTCCGCTTTCGTTTCCTACAACAACAATGGCTGAGAAGCTGAAAGTACGTCCTCCCTTGGTCACCTTGGTTACCCTTCGGATACTAACCAGGCGATCCTTCAGTTCAATTTCGCTTGATTTTACTCTTTTTGTATTCACGTTGGACATAATGTTTTAGAATTTAAGGCCCGCTTTTCTGGCAGCTTCCGCCAGCGATTTGACCCGTCCATGATATAAATAACCATTCCTGTCGAACACCACGGTGTTTATACCGGCTTCGATCGCTTTGGTGGCTACCAGCTCACCAACCAGGCTTGCCTGGTCAATCTTGTTGACTTTTTTGTCAGCAATGGTAGCTGCCCTCGACGATGCTGAGATCAGGGTTTGTCCTGCTGCATCGTCAATAACCTGAGCATAAATTTGCTTGTTACTGCGAAAAACAGTCAGGCGAGGCTGTTCGGGAGTTCCCTTTATTACCTTGCGGATCCGCATTTTGATCCGGTTTCTTCTGAATTCCTTGAAATTTTTTGTAGCCATTCTACATTGTTCATTTAGGGCCCGATTTCTGCCGGACCAATTAACTAACTTTATTTGGCTGCTGTTTTACCAGCTTTCTTACGTATTTCTTCACCGGCAAAGCGGATACCTTTACCCTTGTAAGGTTCAGGCTTCCTGAGTGAACGGATTTTAGCCGCCACCTGGCCAATCAATTGTTTATCTGCACACTCCAGAATAATGGTTGGGTTCTTACCTCTTTCGGTGATGGTCTGAACCTTGATCTCTTCGGGAAGTTCCATAACAATGTTGTGAGAATATCCGAGCGCTAATTCAAGCACATTGCCGTTGTTTGTTACTTTATAACCAACACCAACCAGTTCCTGGGTGATTTTAAATCCTTCAGAAACGCCTTTTACCATATTCCAGATAAGGGAACGGTAAAGGCCATGCATTGATTTATGTCGCTTCTGTTCTGTATGCCTCTCTAAAACAATATTGCCATCATCAACTTTAACGGTGATGCCTGGATCAACAGTTTGCTTGAGGGTTCCATGACTGCCTTTTACGGTTACAATATTGTTACTTGAAACATCTATTGTTACGCCGGCAGGAATAGCTATTGGTAATTTTCCGATTCTTGACATTCTTCTGGCCTCCTTATTAACTAACGTAACACAATACTTCGCCGCCAATTTTCTTCACACGGGCTTCTTTGTCGGTCATAACACCCTGCGATGTTGTAAGAATGGCAATACCCATTCCGTTCATAACCCTTGGAAGGGTATGTGAGTCGGAGTATTGGCGTAAACCGGGGCTGCTTATTCTTTCCAGTTTGGTGATGGCAGGCTGTTTGGAAACAGGATGGTATTTAAGGGCAATTTTGATTGTGCCCTGCCGGCCATCGTCTTCAAACTTATAGTTCAGGATATAGCCTTTTTCAAAGAGGATTTTTGTCATCTCCTTTTTGATGTTCGATGCAGGAACTTCAACAATCCTGTGATTGGCCATCACGGCGTTCCTTATTCGAGTCAGATAATCTGCAATTGGATCGGTAATCATGAGATTTTATTATTATTTCAAATTAATGCCTTATTTACCAACTGGCTTTGGTGATTCCGGGGATTAATCCATTGAGTGCCATCTCGCGGAAATTTATACGCGAAACGCCAAACAAACGAATGTAACCTTTGGGTCTGCCAGTGATTTTACAACGGTTATGCAAACGAACGGGCGAAGCATTTCTGGGAAGCATCTGCAAACCATAATAGTCTCCTGCGGCTTTCAGTGCTGCACGCTTTTCAGCGAATTTTGCAACCATGCGCTGCCTCTTTATTTCTCTTGCTTTAATTGATTCTTTTGCCATGGGTTATTTCTGATTTTTAAAGGGTAAACCAAATTCTTTGAGTAATGCCAGGCACTCGTTATCAGTATTGGCAGTAGTCACGAAAGTGACATCCATCCCATTGATCTTGGCAATCTTATCAATATTGATTTCCGGGAAAATGATCTGTTCGGGAATTCCGAGTGTGTAGTTGCCGCGGCCATCAAATCCTTTTTCGTTGATACCGCGGAAGTCGCGGATACGTGGAATGGAAACTGAAATGAGCCTGTCGAGGAATTCATACATACGTTCGCGGCGAAGTGTGACCCTCGTGCCAATAGGCATGCCCTTACGCAGTTTGAAGTTGGAGATGTCCTTCTTTGATTTTGTAGGAACCGCCTTTTGTCCTGAAATCATGGTCATTTCGTTGAGGCCGCTATCAATCAGTTTTTTGTCGGTGATAGCATCACCAAGACCCTGATTGATGCAGATTTTCAGCAATCGCGGAACCTGCATCGGGCTTTTATACTTGAACTGTTCCTGCATGGCAGGAATGATTTCGGCCTGGTACTTTTGTTTTAATCTTGCCTGGTATTCCATTACTTGATTACCTCCCCTGATTTTTTAGAAATACGAACCGCTTTGCCTGATTTTTCATCCACTTTACGTGCTGTGCGGGTAGGTTTTCCGCTACCATCAACCACCATAAGGTTCGAAAGGTTAACAAATGATTCTTTTTTAATGATGCCACCTTTAGGGTTTTTGGCATCGGGCCTGGTATGTTTTGATACCAGCGCTATTCCTTCAACGATGGCGCGGTATTTACCTGCATCTACTTCCAGGACTTTTCCCTGTGTTCCTTTGTAGTCGCCGGAGATTACCATTACGTTATCGCCTTTTTTGATATGTAATTTCTGTTGTGTCATAGTACACTGCTCAATTAAAGCACTTCTGGTGCCAATGATACGATCTTCATGTATTGTTTTTCCCTAAGCTCGCGGGCAACCGGCCCGAAAATACGGGTGCCTGACATTTCGCCTGCGGCATTCAGCAGCACCACTGCGTTATCGTCGAAACGGATATAGGAACCATCGTTGCGACGAATTTCCTTTTTGGTTCTGACCACAACGGCCTTAGCTACTGTTCCCTTTTTAATGTTGCCCGATGGAAGGGCGTTTTTTACCGTAACGATAATTTTATCGCCAATGGATGCGTACCTGCGTTTGGTTCCACCGAGCACCCTGATGCAGAGTACTTCTTTGGCGCCGCTGTTATCGGCAACATTTAATCTTGATTCCTGCTGTATCATAATTATTTTACTCTTTCAATGATTTCGACTAGCCTCCAGCATTTGTCCTTGCTCAGCGGACGGGTTTCCATGATGCGCACGGTATCACCAATCTGGCATTCGTTCTGTTCGTCGTGGGTCATAAACTTTGATGACTTTTTAACGTACTTGCCATACTTGGGGTGACGAAGCCGGCGCTCAACGAGCACAACAATGGTCTTGTCCATTTTATTGCTGACTACAAGACCTGTCTTTTCTTTTCTTAATTTCCTGATTTCCATCGTTTAGCGATTAAACATTTATGATTTTGCCCGTTGGTCAAGCTGTCTTTTCCTTAACTCGGTCTGGAGCCTGGCAATGGTTTTCCTGTAATCCTTGATCTTGTTAGGATTCTCCAAAGGAGAAACAGAATGGTTTAACTTGAGCCTGACAATCTGTTTGCGCTCTTCTTCCAGCCTTTCAATAATGTCGGGGGTGGAAAGTTCTATGATTACTGACTGTTTCATATTTATCGTGTCTTATCCGTTTTTGCCTGGAAAAGGCTATATAGTTTCTTCAACATAATCGCGCCGTACCACAAACTTGGTAGCTATCGGAAGTTTTTGTGCAGCAAGCCTCATGGCTTCTTTTGCTACTTCCAGCGAAACACCTTCGGCTTCGAAAAGAATGCGGCCAGGGGTGATGGGAGCAACGAAATATTCAGGAGCGCCTTTACCTTTACCCATACGTACTTCGGCGGGTTTTTTGGTTACCGGCTTATCGGGGAAAATTCTGATCCAGATTTGTCCTTCACGTTTCATAAAACGTGTCACGGCCTGACGTGCTGCCTCAATCTGACGACCGGTAATCCATGCTTCTTCCAGGGTTTTGATACCAAAGGAACCGAAAGCCAGCTGGTTTCCACGCATGGCATTGCCCTTCATTTTGCCCTTCTGCATCTTTCTGTACTTGGTCTTTTTCGGCTGTAACATTATAGTAAGGAATTAAGGTTATTTAATTTTAAATTATCTGGTCCTGCGGCGTGCTCCGCCTTTGTCCCTGTCCCTGTCTCTGTCGCCACCACCTGGCCTTCCGCCCCTTGAGCGCTGAGGTGCTGATGTTTTAGGTTTCTGTGAGCTTTCAGTTGCTGGTGAAAGATCGGGCTTGCCGTAAATTTCTCCTTTACAGATCCAGACTTTAATACCAATACGACCGTAGGTTGTATGTGCTTCGGCTGTAGCGTAGTCAATGTCGGCCCGCAAAGTATGCAATGGGATGCGGCCTTCTTTATACTGCTCGCGGCGGGCCATTTCAGCGCCACCCAAACGGCCACCAATCAAAACTTTAATACCTTCTGCTCCGATGCGCATGGCTGAAGCAATGGAAGTTTTAATGGCCCTGCGGTGCGAAATCCTGCCTTCAATCTGGCGGGCAATGGTTTGACCTACAATTACAGCATCAATTTCGGGGCGCTTAATTTCCGAGATATTGATCTGAATTTCTTTCCCGGTAAGTTTCTTAAGCTCTTCTTTCAGCTTGTCAACTTCCTGTCCGCCCTTGCCAATAATTATACCGGGGCGTGCAGTATTGATGGTCACGGTAACAAGCTTCAGTGTACGTTCAATTATGATCCTTGAAACGCCGGCTTTAGCCAGACGGGCATTGAGGTATCTGCGGATTTTTTCATCCTCCACCAATTTCCCCTCGAAGCTTTTTCCGCCATACCAATTGGAATCCCATCCTTTGATGATTCCTAACCTAAGACCGATCGGATTAGTTTTTTGTCCCATTAAACAGATTATTTATTTGTGCTGCCTTCAGGCAAAATTGTTTGTTTATTCTTGAGTTTTATTTTCTGTTTCTTTTACCGGAATTTCAACCCTGCTTCCCAATACCAGGGTAACATGGTTCGAGCGTTTGCGAATCCGATGTGCGCGTCCCTGGGGAGCAGGCCTGATCCTTTTCAGAACCCTGCCGGCATCAGCTTGTATTGTTTTTACAAACAAACTGCTGTCTTCTATTCTAACGCCTTCATTCTTTACCTGCCAGTTTGCCATTGCTGACAAGAGGAGTTTGCGAACGCGAACTGCCGGTTCTTTCGGGCAGGTTTTCAGAATATAAAGAGCCTGGTCAACATCCTTTCCACGGATGAGGTCAATGACCAATCGCATCTTTCTTGGCGATGTTGGCACATTGCCCAGGCGGGCATAAGCAATTGTCTTCTTCTCTTCCTTACGGCGCTCTGCGCTGATATTTTTTCTTGATCCCATTATTCTTGTCCTTTATTTTTTGCCTTTATCTTTACTTCCAGCATGACCTCTAAAAATACGGGTGGGTGCAAATTCTCCCAACTTATGACCAACCATGTTTTCAGTCACATAAACAGGGATAAACTTGTTGCCATTATGAACAGCGATTGTCTGCCCGACAAAATCGGGAATTATCACCGAACTCCTGGACCATGTTTTGATCACAGTTTTCTTTTTACTCTCGAGCATGCCCATCACTTTCTTCTCGAGTTTATGATTTAGGAAAGGGCCTTTTTTCAGCGAACGGCTCATTTGTATCTGTGTTTAATATTATAGAGCAATATTATACTATTGATTATTTCTTCCTTCTTTCAAGGATATACTTGCTTGACGCCTTCTTTTTTGAACGTGTCTTGAAGCCCTTGGCCGGGATACCATTGCGTGATCTTGGATGACCACCTGTTGCCCTGCCTTCGCCACCACCCATAGGGTGATCAACCGGGTTCATAACAACGCCACGTACGCGGGGCCTGCGGCCAAACCAGCGGCTACGTCCTGCCTTGCCAGACTTTTCGAGGCTATGGTCAATATTTGAAGCCATACCCACGGTTGCTTTACATGTCTGCAATATCATCCTGCTCTCACCTGAGGGCAGTTTAATTATTGCGAACTTTCCATCGCGCGACATCAACTGTGCTGATGAACCTGCACTGCGTGCCATCTTTGCTCCTTGTCCGGGTCGCAACTCAATATTATGAATTACTGTTCCGAAAGGAATCTCACTCAGGAACAAAGTATTGCCAACGTCGGGGCTTACGCCTTTTCCGGAGGAAACAGTTTGTCCTACTTTTAATCCATGAGGCGAAACGATGTAACGTTTTTCTCCGTCGGCATATACAAGTAATGCAATGCGGGCAGTACGCAGCGGATCGTATTCGATCGTTTTAACTACTGCCGGAATACCATCTTTGTCGCGCTTGAAGTCAATTAACCTTAATTGTTGCTTATGACCTCCACCGATATAACGCATGGTCATTCTTCCCTGGTTGTTACGGCCCCCGGATTTCTTGCGGGGAACCAGTAAACTCTTTTCGGGTTCCATGGTCGTAATGTCATCAAACGCGCTGATGACCTTGAAGCGCTGACCGGGTGTTGTCGGTTTGAATTTCTTTAAAGCCATTTATCTTAATTTCTAAATGTTGCTATAAAAATCAATTGTTTGTCCCTGGGCTAATGTGATAATAGCCTTTTTGAACGCTGATGTACGTCCGGAAATGAATCCACGTTTTGTAAAGCGCGATTTGTTCTTGCCGCTGTAATTCATGGTGTTCACATCCTTGACATCAACACTGTACAGATCTTCAACAGCCTTCTTGATCTGAAGCTTGTTGGCTGCTTTGCGCACAACAAAGCCGTAGCGTTGCAATCGCTCGCCCTGGGCTGTCATTTTCTCTGTTACTATAGGTTTTACTATGATGCTCATCGTGATGAGGTTTATGAGTTGTTAATTTGCTGTTTAAGCCAATACCTGTTCAAGTTTGCCAAGCGAGCTCTCGAAAAAGAACATGCTGTGTGCATTGAGTATATCGTAGGTGTTAAGGCTATCGGCCAACACAACTTTTGTATTGGGAATGTTCCTTGACGAAAGAAAAAGTCCGGTATTGGATTCGGGAACCACAAACAGAACCTTTTTACCTTGCACTTTGAAAACATTGATCATCTCAATCACACTCTTTGTTTTTGGAGTTTCGAAAGTGAAATCCTCGACAACAACAATGCTATTGCTCTGTGCCTTGTAGCTCAATGCGCTTTTGCGTGCAATCTTTTTCAGCTTCTTGTTGAGCTTGAAAAAATAGTCGCGGGGATGTGGGCCAAAAACCCTGGCTCCACCACGAAGCAACGGCGATTTAATACTTCCGGCCCTGGCTGTACCAGTTCCTTTCTGGCGTTTCAGTTTGCGGGTGCTTCCTGAAATCGTAGATTTTTCGAGACTGCTATGAGTGCCTTGACGTTGATTGGCCATATATTGTTTGGCATCAAGATACAGGGCATGATCATTTGGGGTAACGGCGAAGATTTCGTCATTCAGCGTTACAGTCCTGGTGGTCTTCTCACCTTTAATGTTATATACTTCTAGCTCCATCTTTCAACTATTACGTATGATCCTTTGGCTCCGGGTATTGAACCCTTCACAATAATAAGATTCTTTTCTGGCAAAATTCGTACTACCTGCAGGTTGATCATTTTGGTACGGTTGCCACCCATGCGGCCGGCCATACGCATTCCTTTAAAGACCCGCGAAGGATAGGATGATGCTCCAATTGAACCGGGGGCTCTCAAACGGTCGTGCTGGCCGTGTGATCCTTGTCCAACACCGGCGAATTTATGACGCCTTACAACACCCTGAAAACCTTTACCTTTTGAAACACCCACAACGTCAATGAACTCACCTTCAACGAAAATATCTACTGTAACAAGGTCGCCAAACTTTTTCTGGTGACCAACTTCGAAACGGGTAAACTCAGCAACCATTTTCTTTGGGGTCGTACCGGCTTTCTGGAAATGTCCAAGCAAAGCCTTGGTAGTGTGCTTCTCTTTTTTCTCGTCGTACGACAACTGGATGGATTCATATCCATCTACGTCTTTTGTCTTAATCTGGGTAACCACACACGGTCCTGCTTCAATAACAGTGCAGGGCACATTTTTGCCTGCAGCATTAAAAATGCTGGTCATCCCGATTTTTTTACCTATAATTCCTGACATCTCTTCTTCTTTTTATTCGGTTAACGAAGCCTTAACAATCAATTATACTTTAATCTCCACTTCAACACCACTTGGAAGTTCCAGCTTCATCAAAGCATCAATCGTTTTGGATGTGGTGCTGTAAATATCAAGCAATCGCTTGTAGGTGCATAACTGAAATTGGTCCCTCGATTTCTTGTTTACAAAGGTGGACTTTAGCACCGTAAAGATCTTTTTGTTTGTAGGCAAAGGAATAGGCCCATTTACCACTGCACCTGTTGACTTTACAGTTTTTACAATCTTTTCGGCTGATTTATCCACCAGATTGTAATCATAGGACTTTAATTTAATTCTGATCTTTTGGCTCACGTTTGTATGTTTTATTTATTGAGTTCAAAAATTCTATGCTTTTACTAAATAACCTTTGGTCTTTAAAACAACTTCTTCTGTAACATTCTTTGGCGTTTCGCTGTAATGAGAAAACTCCATAGTGGAAGTTCCACGGCCGGAAGTGAGACTACGAAGTGTTGTCACATAACCGAACATTCCGGAAAGTGGCACTGTGGCTCTAACAGCCTGCATATTGCCTCTTACCTCAATGCGTTCAACGCTGGCACGGCGGCGGTTAAGATCGCCTGTAACTTCGCCGATAAATTCTTCGGGGCAAACAACCTCAAGGCTCATAAATGGTTCGAGCAAAACAGCCTGGGCTTTGCGTCCGGCTTCCTTGAAAGCCAAACGGGCAGCAATCTCAAATGCAAGCTGATCGCTGTCAACAGCATGGAAAGAGCCGTCGAGCAGGGTAACTTTCAGGCTTTCGACCGGGAAACCGGCAAGAACGCCATTCTGCATACCAAGTTTAAATCCTTTTTCAATTGGAGAAATATATTCTTTTGGGATGTTTCCGCCTGTAACCTTGTTGATAAACTGCAATCCGCGTTCGTTTTCATCAGCAGGGCCAAATTCAAATACGATATCGGCAAACTTGCCGCGGCCGCCGGTTTGTTTCTTATAAGTTTCGCGGTGTTTCACTGTTGAAAGGAAAGCTTCCTTATAAGCAACCTGTGGTGCACCCTTGCTTACTTCAATACGGAACTCTCTTTTTAGCCGATCGGTAATGATATCAAGATGCAGTTCACCCATTCCGCTGACGAGGGTCTGACCGGTTTCTGAATCAACTCTTACAATAAAAGTTGGATCTTCTTCGGCGAGTTTATGTAAGGCAATATCCAGTTTATCAATATCATCCTGTGTTTTTGGCTCAATCGCCATGCTGATCACAGGTTCGGGGAAAGTAATGTTTTCGAGTACGAGGGGACTTTTCTCTTCGCAAAGTGTATCGCCTGTACGAATATCTTTGAACCCAACGGCGGCGCAGATATCTCCGGCCTCGATATAATCAATCGGGTTTTGCTTGTTGGCGTGCATCTGGAAAATGCGCGAAATTCTTTCTTTTTTCCCGGTTGTTGTGTTCAGAACCATTGTACCAGGTTTGAGCTCACCGCTATAGACCCTGAAAAATGCAACGCGCCCGACAAACGGATCGGTTGTGATCTTGAATGCCAGGGAGCAGAAAGGATCTTTGTTGGTTGGGTGGCGCAATTCTTCTTTCTCGGTGTATGGGTTGATTCCTTTTACGGCTTCAAGATCATACGGATTTGGAAGATATGCCACGATGGCGTCGAGTAAATGCTGAACGCCTTTATTTTTAAATGAAGCTCCGCAGATTACCGGTGTAATCCGGAGTTCAAGCGTAGCTTTGCGAACCGCTTCAATAATTTCTGCTTCAGAGATTCCATCAGGATCAGTAAGGAACTTTTCGAGTAAGGCTTCGCTTTCCTCGGCAGTGCCTTCAATCAATTTGGTGCGGTATTCATGAACCAATTCTACCATATCTTCGGGAACCGGGCCTTCGTCGAAATTCGACCCCAGGCTCTCATCGTCCCATACATAGGCTTTGTTTGCAATCAGATCAACCACGCCAATAAAATTATCTTCGCTGCCAATGGGTAGTTGGAGTGGAATTGGATTGGCTCCCAATCTTTCCCTGATCTGACCCACTACATTAAAGAAATCAGCGCCCGACCTGTCCATCTTATTGATGAAGCTTATACGGGGAACTTTGTATTTATCCGCTTGTTTCCAAACAGTTTCCGATTGTGGTTCAACACCGCCCACAGCACAGAACAGCGCAACAGCGCCATCGAGTACGCGAAGCGAACGCTCAACCTCAACCGTGAAATCTACGTGGCCGGGAGTATCAATGATGTTAATCTTGAATTTCTGGTCGTGATGGTTCCAGAAAACAGTGGTTGCGGCTGAAGTGATTGTAATGCCACGTTCCTGCTCCTGCACCATATAGTCCATGGTGGCGGCGCCGTCGTGTACTTCGCCCATACGGTAATTCACACCAGTATAATACAATATCCGCTCAGTAGTTGTGGTTTTACCCGCATCTATGTGAGCCATAATGCCAATGTTGCGCGTATATTTTTGTCTGCCTGACATTGTTATTGTATCCCGTTGCTTTACCTTAATTATTGATTAAAACCTGAAATGGCTGAATGCCTTGTTGGCTTCTGCCATACGGTGTGTATCTTCTTTCTTTTTGAAGGCTCCGCCTTCTTCCTTTGCTGCAGCCATGATCTCAGAAGCCAGTTTCTGGCCCATTGATTTTTCATGACGTTTGCGTGCATACCCAATGAGGTTTTTCATGCCGATGGATTGTTTACGTCCGGGGCGGATTTCAGATGGAATCTGAAAAGTTGCACCACCCACGCGACGGCTTCGAACCTCAACGGCAGGGGTAACATTGGTCAATGCTTTTTTAAACAATTCCAGGCCATCTTCCTGTGTTTTTTCAGAAACCTTATCAATGGCTTCATAAAAAATTCTGTAGGCTGTGCTTTTGGCTCCCATTAACATAATGTTGTTCACAAACTTTGTGACCAAGGGATCATTGAATCTGGGGTCGGGGAGAATTATTCTCTTTTTGGGTCTTGACTTCCTCATTGTGCAATTACCTTATATTATTAATGCGGGTAAATTATTTTTTCGCCTTAGGCCTTTTGGTTCCGTATTTCGATCTGCGTTGGTTGCGGCCATCAACTCCGGCAGTATCCAAAGCGCCGCGGATGATGTGATATCTTACACCCGGAAGGTCTTTCACCCTGCCGCCACGGATCATCACGATGGAGTGTTCCTGGAGGTTATGGCCTTCGCCAGGGATGTAAGCATTCACTTCTTTTCCGTTGGTGAGCCTTACCCTGGCCACTTTACGCATGGCTGAGTTAGGTTTCTTGGGAGTAGTGGTATAAACCCTGACACAAACACCGCGTCGTTGCGGACATGAATCAAGGGCCGGCGATTTACTTTTATCAACCAGTTCTTTGCGTCCTTTTCTTACCAGTTGCTGAATTGTAGGCATAATTTACGCTTTGATTTATTAAACACCCTTTGAATTTGGGGGTGCAAAAGTACAACTTTAATTTTACCAATGAACCTGTTCAAAATAAAAAATAGGTCAGGCTTTCCTGCGAACCGGACGACTGAGAACTTTTCACTATGTAAGATAGGAATGGAGAGAAGGGTAGTTAACCAGACATCCACAGTATCTTAATTGATTAAAGGCCAGGGGCGTGCCTTAATGATCTGATACCGGTGAAACCTATAATTGTCTGCTCTTCTCAGGTTTCCTTAAAACTTACTAAGCTTTAAAGCTTGTCAGCCAGGGGATATTTTCCCTGTTCCGGCCCCATTTTTTGCGGGTGCAAAGATAGAAATAGTTTTTAATTAACAAATCATGGGGTAAAATATTTTTTTATTTGGCTTGCCGGTCATAAGAATATGCACCAATGATCTCATCAAGAACAAAGTGGAGATTTTGTTTCCGCGGAGAACATCATTGAATGTGCAATTCAATATTTCATTATTGCTTTAAGAAGCTCTGCCAGTAGCGGCAAAGCAATCAAAAAGTGAAAATGTCGGAAAATGTGGCATTTGAAAATTACAAATTATCCGGTGTAACGTCTCTTATGTCTGACCACTCAATTAAACTCGCTTGCTGATTTTTGTTAGCTTTGTGAAATTATTCCAGGCGTATGAACACCGTGTTTATTGTATTGTCCGTATTAACTGTCATCTCTACGGTAATTGCCATGGCAGATAAAAAAGCCTGGTGGATCAGGATTTTTGATTTCCCGCGACCGCAAATCATTTTAGTTCAGATTATTTCAATTGCCGGATTGCTATTGATCGAAGAAAACCTGTCGTTGACCAATGGTATTCATGCAGGCATTACGCTTCTGGCCCTTGGAGTTCAGATTACCTATATCTTTCCCTACTTCCCTTTTGCTAAAAAAGAAGTGCCCGATATAAAATCATCATCAGTCAAAACCATTTCGATATTGGTGGCCAATGTGCTGATGGATAACCGGGAGAGCAAAACCTTGCTGAAGCTTGTGGCACAATATCAACCCGATATTTTTCTTGCCATTGAAACCAACGATTGGTGGGCCACGCAGCTCGATGCAATTGCAGAGCAATACCCGCATCATATCAAATGCCCGATGGACAATACCTATGGAATGCTGCTTTATTCAAGGTTCGCACTTGAAAACGGAAAGATTGAACACCTTGTGAAAAAATCCGTTCCTTCGATTCATGCAGATGTGATTGCCGGAAACTTTACTTTTAAACTCAGTTGCCTGCATCCAGAACCCCCGACTCCCGAAGAAGCCGAAACTTCGCGCCCCCGCGACCGGGAACTTCTGTTGATGGCCCATAAAGTGAAAGAAACTCCCGGGCCATGGGTCGTGCTTGGCGACCTTAACGATGTTGCCTGGTCGGATACTTCCATTAAATTTCTGCGCATCAGCAATTTGAGGGATCCACGCAAGGGCCGGGGTTTTTACAATACCTACGATGCGAAAAAACCATTTATGCGTTGGGCGCTCGATCATGTTTTCCTTTCCGATCATTTCCAAGTTTCAACAATGAAGCGCCTTCCAAACATTGGCTCAGATCACTTTCCGATTTACCTGAAATGCGGAGTTGAAGTATTGCAAAGCAGTGATTAATATGACAGCCCACATTTCGGTATCCTGCAGGTAGGTGAAAGATGGATTAACCTTAGCACATTAACGCGTTAACACCTTCCACCTCCACGCATTTTACTACTTTTGCCTCCTCAACCGAAGGGAAAATTTGTGGATAAACTGCTCAATGATTTAAACAAGGAACAACGTGAGGCCGTGCTGCATACCGATGGCCCCAGCATGGTAATTGCCGGCGCCGGATCAGGAAAAACACGGGTGCTTACTTACAAGGTGGCATGGCTCGTACATAAAGGGGTTGACTCGTTCAATATCCTGGCCTTAACGTTTACAAACAAGGCTGCCAAGGAAATGAAAGAACGCATTGTGCACCTGGTTGGGCCGGATGCCCGCAATGTGTGGATGGGAACTTTCCATTCTATCTTCGCCCGATTGCTGCGCGCTGAAGGCCACCGTCTGGGGTATCCTTCCAACTTTACGATTTATGATACCGATGATTCCAAAAGCCTGCTCAAAAACATTGTGAAGGAACAGAACCTTGATCCGAAAGTTTACCAGCCAAACTACCTGCTTGGAAAAATTTCATCATGCAAATCAAACCTGATTTCGGCTCAGGAATATAATGAGAGCGAAGAGTTTACAACCAACGACAAGCTGGCCGCCAAACCCGAAACCGGCCGGATTTTCCTGCTCTACCAGCAACGATGCTTCAAAGCTTCCGCCATGGATTTTGATGATCTCTTGTTCAATACCTATATTGTTCTGAGGGATTTCCCGGATGCATTGTACAAATACCAGCAACGATTCAGATACATCCTCGTTGACGAGTACCAGGATACGAACCATGTGCAATACCAGATCATAAAAAAGCTGGCTGCCAATAACGAAAACATCTGTGTGGTCGGCGACGATGCCCAGAGCATATACGCATTTCGCGGGGCCAACATTCAGAATATTCTCAACTTCAAATACGATTACACCGATCACAAAGTATTTAAGCTGGAACAGAATTACCGCTCCACCAAGATGATTGTGAACGCCGCCAATTCCATCATCGTTAACAACAAGGATCAGATTTTTAAAGAAATATGGACTGAAAACGAGGAAGGCTTCAGGATTAAAATTCTGAAGGCACAGTCCGACAATGAAGAAGGCAGCCTGGTAGCCGCAAGCATTTTTGAAAACAAGATGAATTTCCAGTTGCAAAACAGCGCATTTGCCATTCTTTACCGAACCAATGCACAATCCAGGGCTATGGAAGAGGCGCTGCGCAAACTGAATATTCCTTACAGAATCTATGGCGGGCTTTCCTTTTACAAACGCAAGGAGATAAAGGATTTGCTGGCGTATTTCCGTATCGCCATCAATCATAACGATGAAGAAGCTTTTAACCGCATCATCAATTACCCGGCCCGTGGCATTGGTAAAACCAGCATGGAAAAACTCACAGCTACTGCGGGCGAAAGCGGCAAAAGTCTCTGGGAAATTGCCGGTGAACCTAACATCCTTCGCGGACTTGTTAATTCAGGCACAGCGCAGAAGATCAGCGATTTCACGGCAATGATCAGGAGTTTTACGGTGCAGTTGAAAACCCGCAATGCTTACGAGCTGGCAAAGCTTATTGCTTCGTCTTCGGGCATTATAAAGGATCTTGAAGAAGATAAAACCCCCGAGGGTGTGAACCGTTTGGATAATATTGAGGAATTGCTAAATGCCATCAGGGAATTCACCGAAAAAGAGCCCGAGCTGCCGAAAGAAAACGGCAATGGTGAAAAGCAGCAATTTGGTCTCGAAGATTTTATGCTCGATATTGCCCTGCTCACCGATGCCGATACTGACGACAAGGACGATATGAACAAGGTCTCGATGATGACCGTACACTCAGCCAAAGGGCTGGAATTTCCTTATGTTTTTGTGGTCGGCCTGGAAGAAAATCTTTTCCCTTCATTCCAGTCGCAGATGGCGCGTGCCGACCTGGAAGAAGAGCGCCGCCTGTTTTATGTTGCTGTGACCCGTGCCCGCGATCGTCTTTTCATTTCCTATGCCGAAAACCGTTACCGCTGGGGCGAGTTGATAAGTTGCGAACCCAGCCGCTTCCTTGGAGAGATTGATTCAAGGTACATTGAAATGCCTTCTTCGAACCGTGGGCGGCATTTCCAGATGAAAGTGCCAGGTTCGAACCCGGAAGATGCAGCACGCATTCCGGTTTCGCTGCCAACAAACAAAAACCTGAAACCATTTAAGCAGGCCGAACTGATGGCGGGCAATGCCAATGTGCTAAGCCCTGATTTCACTGAACTGCAAACCGGGATGGAAGTAGAGCATGAACGCTTTGGCCGGGGCAAGGTCATCAGCCTCGAAGGGGTAGGTTCGAACCGCAAGGCAACAGTTTTTTTCCCGCAAATAGGTCAAAAGCAATTGCTGCTGAAGTTCGCCAAGCTGAGGATCATAAAGTGAATGGAACGCGGATGACGCGGATGCGGCGGATAATCGCGGGGAAGAGCAGGCAGTTGGCAATATGCAGTTGGCAATAAAATACATCGCTCCCCGCCCGTACCGAAGCGGCAGGTTCGAGTGGACATTACTCCATTACTCCAACCATTTAACCAATTAACCAATTAACAAATTAACAAATTGACAAATAAACCAATCCAGGCTTCGACAAGCTCAGCCACCAGAATTTTTACACTTGTTTCAATCAAAAGAGATTTCGTAACTTTGCCGCCGAATACTCAAATGCAGGCAAATAATCGCTTTACCTTCAATGCCGCACACATTTACCCAGGCTAAACTCCTTTAATTCATTTTATGGAATACAACAGTCAGCGTTCAAAGCTTATCGTTCCTGAATATGGCCGGAACGTACAAAAAATGGCCAACCATCTTCTCACCATCGAAGACCGCGAAAAACGCAGCCGCATGGCCAAAACCCTGGTGCATATCATGGGGCAGTTGCATCCGGAAATCAAAGATGCTCCCGATGCCCGCCCGAAACTCTGGGATCACCTGCACATCATCACCAATTTTGAGCTGGATGTTGACTCGCCCTACCCAAAACCTTTGAAGGAACTGCTTGAGAAAAAGCCCAATCCCATGCCTTATGCACAGGAAAAGATTCCCTTGCGCCATTATGGCAAAAATATTATCAGGATCATTGAAACCGTTGCCGACCTAGAAGAAGGAACCGAAAAGGAAAACCTTACCAGGGCCATTGCCAATCACCTGAAAAAATCTTATCTGAACTGGAACCGCGATTCAGTAACCGACGACATCATTGCCGATCACCTGAACAACCTTTCCAAGGGTAAACTCACACTCAGTGAAACAACCCGATTGCACGAAACCAGTGATATTCTTGCCCGTCAGCGAAGTAAAAAGAAATTCATTCCCAAGCCCCAAATGAAAAACAGGGGCCGGAAGAAGTAGAATGCTGCATAAACTAGGCAAGCCCACTGAGTTATACACCCGTGTAACTTTAAAATTCTCCAAAAAATAAAATCATCCTTCGATGATCCTTAGGTAATTGTTTTATTTTTACTTCTTCAAAGGAGAAAAGAAATGATTGCAGTCATACATATACAGCCATTTTGGGTTGTATTGGTGTGATTTTGTCATACATATAAACGAATTAACGGCCAGCTTAAGAAACAGACACCTTTTAACAACCAATTAAACCAAATGATTAAAGAATTAATTATCACTGACAAACAAAAGTATCTGGAAAAAAATTACCCTTTTGAAGGCGCCCCTAAATTAACAGATAGAATTGAATGCATTCACTGCAGTTCAATTTTTACGGTTGGCGTTTATAAAGTATATAAAGATGAAACCTGTTTTGAATTTATATGCTGCCCAAATGCGCCAGAATGTAACGGTACAGTAATTGATTGGATAGATAATGATTAAAAGCTAGGTGCTATTAGCGTGTATAAGCCATTGCTGGCAGAGGGTTTGCGAGGGTTGGTCCTCTGGTTACCTTATGGCAACTCGACATCACAGCACCTTGATCACGCAAAGACTCATACTCACGGGCGTTATCATTAAAGCTAAAACAGTGCCTACCATTTAAAAACCGAAATAGATGGCTATGAAAACCAAAATCTTATGAGTATTATTTTTAGGGGTTTTGGTTTCATGTGATAAAGAAAAATTTCAGTCACACTGCTAAAATGATAATTCCAGAGCTTAAAATAATGCTAAATGAAATCTGACGAAATTAAAAATTTGTTTGCTCAATTTGAGGCTGCTGCCTCAGATTTAGAGGGTGTAGAATGCTGGAGCGCAAGAGATTTACAAGAATTATTAGGATATAGCAAATGGGAAAATTTTGAAAAGGTAATCCAAAAAGCAAGGGACGCATGTAGTAATGCTGGCGGAGTAGTGGATTATCATTTTCCTGACATCAGGAAAACGATACCCATGCCAAAAGGAGCTGTGAAAGAAATAGATGACATTCTTTTAACACGGTATGCTTGCTATCTGATTGCGCAAAATGGAGATAGTAGAAAAGAGGAAATTGCGTTTGCTCAAAACTATTTTGCAGTACAAACTCGTAGAGCAGAATTAGTTGAAAAACGAATTCTGGAATTTGAAAGAGTAAAAGCTCGTGAGAAATTAAGCCAAACTGAAAAACAACTTTCGGGTATTCTTTATGAGCGTGGGGTTGACAGCCAAGGCTTTGCCGTAATTAGGAGTAAAGGAGATCAAGCTTTATTTAGGTTAAATACCAAAATGCTCAAACGCAAAATGAGAGTGCCAGATAGTCGACCTGTTGCTGATTTTCTTCCAACAATCAGCATAAAAGCAAAAGACCTGGCAGCAGAAATGACAGGATTGAATGTACAAAGCAAAGACTTGAAAGGACAAACAAAAATTGAAAAGGAACATATTGATAACAATTTTGCCGTTAGAAATATGCTCACACAAAGAGGAATAGTCCCAGAAAATCTTCCACCTGCTGAAGATGTGAAGAAATTGCAACGGAAACTTGATGGAGATGAGAAAAATTTATTGAAAGGGAATAAAAAGAAAAAATGACGGAAGTTAAAGAATACCAGGCGGTACCATCGTATAATTAATTGCCGTTGCGGTGCTGACAATCAACATTATCAACCGCATCAGCCTCGGTGCTTATCGATAAGAAAGCACCCCGTATTCCGCAATTAATTATAAATGTGCGCCAACAAGGCTAAGAACATCCTTCATAAAAGAATCAGTCTTGATTTTTAAATAACAAGAGTTCTTATTTAAGAAATTTGGCTAAAATTTTAATAAACGCTCTAAACCCAACTAAACCCTTTAAACTTTCTAAACCCTCTAAACCCTCTAAACCCTCTAAACCTCTAAACCCAACTAAACCCTTAAACCCTCGAAACCTTCTAAACCAATTTAAACAAAACACAAACCATGAGTTCATTCGAAATCCAGGGAGGAAAACAGCTAAGCGGTGAAATCACCCCGCAAGGAGCCAAAAACGAAGCTTTGCAGATATTGTGTGCCGTTTTGCTTACACCTGAAAAAGTCAGCATCCATAACATCCCCGACATCATTGATGTAAACAAACTTATTGAAGTGCTGCAGGACCTGGGTGTCAAAGTTGAAAAACATACACCACATTCCTACACATTCCAGGCCGACGCAGTTGATATTGAAATATTAAAAACAAAGGAATTCAGGAAAAAGGCTGCCAGTCTCAGGGGTTCTGTCATGATTATGGGCCCGCTGCTGGCACGTTTCGGAGTGGCATACATTCCGCAACCTGGCGGCGATAAAATCGGCCGGCGCCGGCTCGATACGCATTTTAGCGGATTTCAGAACCTGGGGGCTAAATTTGATTATGACCCGGATCTCAAAATCTATCGCGTGGATGCGAGCAAATTGAAAGGCGCTTATATGCTTTTGGATGAAGCCTCCGTAACCGGCACAGCCAATATCCTGATGGCAGCAGTGCTCTCAAAAGGCAACACTACCATTTTCAATGCAGCCTGCGAACCCTATCTTGCCCAACTCTGCCGCATGCTCAACCGCATGGGAGCCAGGATCAGTGGTGTGGGATCCAACCTGCTTACAATACAAGGTGTTGACGCGCTCAAAGGCTGCGAGCATACCATGTTGCCCGACATGATTGAAATTGGCAGTTTTATTGGCATGGCAGCCATGACCCAATCGGATATCACGATCAAAAACATTGACTTTCAGGAGCTGGGGATAATCCCTGATGTTTTTAAACGCCTTGGAATAAAAATGGAACAGCAAGGCCTGAACCTTCACATTCCGGCCCAGGATCATTATGAAGTAGAAACCTTTTTGGATGGTTCCATCATGACCATTGCTGACGCACCCTGGCCGGGCTTCACCCCTGACCTTATCAGTATCGCGCTGGTGACGGCAACTCAGGCCAGAGGTACCGTGCTTATTCATCAGAAAATGTTTGAGAGCCGGCTGTTCTTTGTTGACAAACTTATAGATATGGGAGCCCAGATTATTCTTTGCGACCCCCACCGCGCTACCGTGATTGGTTTGAACCGCAAGTATCCGTTGCGCGGGGTAAGGATGACATCGCCTGATATCCGTGCTGGCGTGGCGCTGCTGATTGCGGCGCTCTCAGCCAAAGGCACAAGCATCATTGATAATATTGATCAGATTGACAGAGGCTACCAAAACATTGATGAGCGCCTGAGACAATTGGGGGCATCCATCAACCGGATCAATTGATGATGGAAGCCATGCGGGCAAAAGCACACTTCACAAAAATTCATTTCAATGTCAATTTGTCGCAAACACGCTGCTGGCAGGTTATTTGATAAGCTTCCGCCTGCTGCCTGCGAATTGTGGCAACATTATTTATTGGTTCAAACAAAAACAAACATAAAATACCGCTTGACCATGGCAAAGAAGAAATCGAAAAAAACCGAGAAGCAGCATCCCGAAACTAAGGAGAACGAAATGAAGCAGGAAGAAAATTTTGGTTCAGCACAAGAGCCAGTTGAAGAGAAACAAAGCGAGCTGGAAATAAAACTCAGAAAACAGGTTGATGAGCTCAAAGACAGCAATCTCAGGCTGCATGCCGAGTTCGACAATTACCGGAAGCGAACCATCAAAGAAAAGATTGAGTTGAGCAAAACAGCATCGGAAGAGGTTATATCAGAGTTACTGCCCGTACTCGATGACCTTGAAAGAGCACTGCAAAACCTGAACAATAACGCGGATGATGCCTTTATAGAAGGAATAAAACTAATTTACAACAAACTGCTTAGAACCCTTACAAGCAAAGGACTGGAAGAAATGCAGGCTATGGGCCTGGCATTCGACACGGATTTTCACGAAGCAATCAGCCATTTCCCTGCTACTGACGAAAACCAAAAAGATAAAATTGTTGATGTGGTTCAGAAAGGTTATAAACTACATGGCAAGGTTATTCGTTTTGCAAAGGTTGTTGTGGGTTCGTAATACAAATTAAAAGATTTATCTGGAGAAGCAATTGTGGCAAAAAGAGACTATTACGAAATATTGGGTGTTGAACGCAACGCTGACGAAACTGCTATCAAGAAGGCCTACCGGCAGTGCGCCCTGAAATATCACCCGGATAAAAACCCGGGCGACAAGCAAGCCGAAGAAAACTTCAAGGAAGCTGCCGAGGCTTATGAAGTGTTAAGCAATGCCGACAAACGCGCTAAATACGACCGTTTTGGCCATGACGGCCTGAAGAATATGGGCGGTGGCGGATACAGCGGAGGCGGCATGAGCATGGAAGATATCTTCAGCCAGTTTGGCGATGTCTTTGAAAATGCATTTGGCGGTTTCGGTGGTTTCAGTAATTTCGGCGGAAGGCAATCGCAACAGCGCAGGCGTGTGAACCGTGGAACCAACCTTCGCGTGAAAGTTAAGCTCACGCTCGAAGAAATTTCGAAAGGCGTTGAGAAAAAGATTAAAGTTCAGAAATATGTCGGTTGCAACGAATGCAGCGGAAGCGGCGCCCGTGGCGGAGGATCGTACAATACCTGCTCAACCTGTCATGGTTCGGGGCAGGTAACGCGTGTTACCAACACTTTTCTTGGTCAGATGCAAACTACAAGCACTTGTCCGGCTTGCGGGGGTGATGGGCGTACCATCAGCGATAAATGCCCGGCCTGTGCCGGAAATGGCATTGTTAGGGGCGAGGAAGTCATCAGCATTCATATTCCTGCTGGAGTCGCTGAAGGAATGCAACTCTCCGTGAGCGGCAAAGGAAATGCCGCCGCGCGGGGTGGCATTCCCGGCGATCTGATTGTATTGATTGAAGAGCAAAAACATCCGCAATTGATCCGCGATGGCCAAAACCTGTTTTTTGAACACTATGTGAGTTTCTCCGAGGCAGCCCTCGGCGAAAGCCTTGAAGTTCCTACCCTTGAAGGCCGTGCCCGTATTAAAATTGAGCCTGGAACACAATCCGGTAAAGTATTGCGTTTAAAGGGCAAGGGGTTGCCTTCAGTTGACAGTCATGGGCGTGGCGATTTGCTGGTTTCAATAAATGTTTGGACCCCGCAGGCGCTTTCAAAAGAAGAGCGCGCAATTATTGAGAAACTCAGGGATTCAAAGAATTTTCAGCCCAGCCCTACCGGCAAGGAAAAGAACTTTTACGAACGGATGAGGGAATATTTTCAGTAAAAAGAATTGCTGCCTCCTAAACATGTAAGATATTTACAGGCGCTTTTAACCTTGCGCAATGCAAACATTAATAATCTGAACACGTTAACAATCTTCGATATTCTTTTTGGATCACTTCTTCAAAAACCACTCAATCAATAACAATGGAACTCTTTACTGCCAACAATGTAGTTAAACAATTTGCGAACCATCTGGCGCTAAACAAAGTTAGCATCAGCGTTCGCGAGCAAAGTATCTTTGGTTTGCTGGGTCCCAATGGCGCTGGTAAAACAACGCTGATCAGGATCATCAACCAGATCACCGCGCCCGATGAAGGTGAGCTGTTTTTTGCCGGAACCCGGCTCATTCCAAAACACACGGAGCAAATCGGTTATTTGCCCGAAGAGCGCGGACTTTATAAAAAAATGAAAGTCGGTGAACAAGCGCTGTACCTTGCCCGTCTCAAAGGTATGAGCAGGAACGAAGCCGACCTGCGTCTGAAAAAATGGTTCACACGAATGGACATACAGGGGTGGTGGGATAAAAAGGTGGAAGAGCTTTCAAAAGGCATGCAGCAAAAAATACAGTTCATTGTTACTGTGATTCATGAACCGCGCTTACTTATCTTCGACGAACCTTTCAGCGGTTTCGATCCCATCAACGTCAACATCCTGAAAGAGGAAATTCTGCGGCTGCGCAAGGAAGGCTCAACCATCATCTTCAGCACCCACAACATGGCTTCAGTTGAAGAACTTTGCGACGATATTGCCCTGATCAACAAATCAGAGAAAATCCTTGAAGGACGTGTGAAAGACATCCGTCAGGATTACAAAAGCAACACATTCAAAGTAGTATGCAATTCGCTGAACGGCGATTTGAACCAGGTGCTGAAACCCGGGTTTAATGTTATTGAAACTTCAGAAGACGAAGGTTTGAAATTATATAAGATCAAGGTTCCTGAAAAAACAAGACCCAACGAACTGCTTCAGAACCTGCTACCTCATGTTGAAATCCACAGTTTCCAGGAAATACTGCCATCCATGAATGATATCTTTATACAAAAGGTGAGCGATGCCACCGGCAAATCTACAGTTAACGAAATTGCAAACAACCTTTAAGCCTGAAAGTCATGAGCAAAATATCACTTATCATACAAAGGGAATACCTTACAAGGGTCAAGAAAAAATCATTCATTGTAATGACAATCCTCGGCCCAATCCTGATGGCAGCATTGTTTATTGTGCCGGTGTATTTATCGCAAATGGGGGGAGATACCAAAACCATACAGGTTGTTGATGAAACCGGACTGTTCATTGAACGCTTCGAAGATACCGAGCAACTTACCTTCAAACCACAGCTTACCGATATTGAGACTGCCAAGCAGCATTTTCCACGCAGCGGCGATGACGCCCTGTTGTACATTCCAGCAACAGAATTAAGCGTTCCCACTTCGGCATTCCTTTATTTCGACAAACAGCCAACCATGGTCATGAAATCGCATATCAGCAGCACCATGCGCCGCGAAGTGGAAAGCCTGAAACTGGCCGCTTCGGGTCTTGATCCGGATATTGTAAAATCCATCAAAAGCAGTGTGAACCTGATGACCATCAAACTGCACGAAGGCGGCAAAGAGGAAAAGAAATTCTCGGAAGTAGCAACCATTGTGGGTTTTGCTTCCGCGTTCATGATCTACATTTTCATTTTCATGTTCGGAAGCCAGGTGTTGCGTGGCGTAATCGAGGAAAAAACCAGTCGCATCGTGGAGGTAATTGTTTCGTCAGTGAAGCCATTTCAGTTAATGATGGGCAAGATTATTGGCGTTGGCATGGTAGGTCTCACTCAATTTCTGCTTTGGATCGTACTCACTTTGTTGATCGTAGTTGGCTTTCAAACAGCATTTCCTTCAAAATTCAAAGCCCCGCAAACCGATAAAATGCTTGTAACCGATAGCCGCATTGCAAGCCCGGTTCAAATTACAGAGGACACCATGCAGATGGACGACTCTATGATGGCTCAGGTTGCCGAAGGCGTCCGTTCAATTAATTTCGGAACCATCATTTTTTCATTCCTTTTCTTTTTCATTGGTGGTTACCTGCTGTATGCAGCCTTGTTTGCGGCTATCGGAGGGGCCGTTGACAGCGAAACCGATTCTCAACAGTTCATGTTCCCGATCACAATACCGTTGATCATCGCCATTGTGATGGCACAGTATGTGATTAACGAACCCAATGGCGCTATTGCCTTCTGGTTCTCAATCATCCCGCTCACTTCACCAGTGATTATGATGATACGAATTCCTTTCGGCGTGCCGTTTTTCGACCTTGCCTTATCGGCAACCCTGCTTGTTCTTGGCTTTCTGGGCGCTACCTGGATGGCTGCAAAAATCTACCGCACCGGAATTTTGATGTACGGCAAAAAGGTGGATTATGCGGAGTTGTGGAAGTGGCTGAGGTATAAGGGTTGATAGCGAAGAGCTTGGGGCTTAGGGATAGAGAGATGGGGAGACAAGAGACTGAGGGACTAGGAGAAAATGAGAATTTGAGAATTTGAGATGAAGAGATCCGGAAACTTGAATCTTGAACCCGAAACAGCGGCAGTGGCAGTAGTAGTCCACATCTAAGTTAGATTGTACTCAACCCGGAGCCTTGAACTTTGAACATTTAACCCGGCGCGGATCAGCAAGCTCAGCGACTGGAACATTGAACCTTGAACTTTAAACTTTGAACCAAAAACGGCTGATTTCCTTGCGGAAGTCAGCCGTTTTAATTTTACTGAAGGTTTTTAGCTTCTTTTATTTGGTAGATCAAGGCCAAAACCATGTTTCTTATCTACTGCTTTGAGCACTAGTGCAAGGATCATCGCCAGTACACCAAAACCAGCGAAAATTAGTTCCGGCACAGTATAATTATATTTTGCATTGAGGTCTCCGCTTGCGATAGCCTCGGCTACACCAGGGTTGGAGGCAGTAAGCGCCCAACCAATCAGAATGGGTACGGCCAGCAGGCCGATATTCTGAATCCAGAATGTTAAGCCGTATGCTGAACCCAGGAATCGCTCTTCTACAATCTTGGGAATGGAAGGCCACATTGAAGCAGGAACCAGTGAAAAAGCCAGTCCAAGGATAACAATGGTGGCATATGCAATAAATGGAGTAAACGCTGCAGCAGGTACAAGCGCAAAAATTAAATGCGAAACAGTAAGCAGAATAGCCCCATACAGCATCATGGTAGCCCCCCAACCTTTCTTATCGAGGAATGCGCCAATAAATGGAGTAAGAACCATAGCGCCGATCGGGAAGTATGAGAACATGGCTGCAGCATCTTTGATATTGATATCAAGTTTGGAGGCCAGCATATCAGTTGCAAATTTCTGGAACGGGAAAATAGCCGAATAGAACAACACGCATAATCCGGCAATAGCCAGGAAGCCAGGGTTTTTCAGGATCAGCCAGAGATCGCTTATGCGAAAAGCCTCTTCGGGTTCAGAGCCGGCAACAACACCTTTTTCCTTGTCGAAGCGCGCATCCATAAAGGTGTAAATAAAGAATGTGAGAAAACCTACCATAAGGAAAGCAACTCCCCAGAAGATGGCATTGACTGCGCCACCATTTTCGGCGAAAATAGGAGAAAGGCGAAATACAGCAAAAACGCCTAATCGGGCCACCGCCATTTCCAGTCCCATGGCCAGGGCCAGTTCTCTGCCTTTGAACCATTTGACAATTGTTTTTGAAACAGTAATACCCGCCATCTCAACACCAATACCAAAAATAGCAAACCCGAAGAAAGCCAGCTTGGCTGAAGAAGGAACGACCGTCCAGAAAGTATCGAGCCAATTGGCCAAACCGGTTCCGGCAAAAGCTTCGGTAAGCGCATAATACTTGATGGCTCCACCCACAACCATTGCCAGGCCTGCTGTAATAATTGTGAACCGAATGCCCATCTTATCCAGTATGATCCCCGAAAGGATCAGGAAGAAGGCGAAAACGTTCAGGAAAAACTCTGAACCTCCCAGCATGCCGAAAGTTTCTGGTGTCCATCCGTGGTTACGTTCAAGCAAACTTTGAAGAGGTGCAGCAACATCCACAAAAAAGTAAGCAAAGAACATTGTTAATGAGATAAGTGCGAGGGCAATCCAACGGGCCGTTTTTGACTCGCTCAGTAGTTTTTTGACGTTTTCTTTCATACGGTTTGATTTAATTTATTTAAACTATTACAGAACACTTTCAAAAAAGTGAGGCAAATGTATTGTAATAATTAATAAGTACCACAGGCCGCGAAGCTAATTTTGGGTTCGCTCAATGGCGGAAGGACTGATCGGCATAATAAAAACTCCGTAGTAATACAAGGAAGGTTTTGCGGGCTTAGCACTGAGAAAGCTACCAGACTAAACTACGAAGATAAACACATGCATTTCTCAGGGCGGGCCTTGCGCCAGCAGCACGCGTAGTGCCGCACTGCTCTCTGCACTATGAAAACATAAGTTTACTGCGGCACGGTTCGTGCTGCGCTGCCAAAACCTGACGTAGAATTCAAGGAGTTTTTATTAAGCCTTGAACTTTTGGGTACTTTTGGTTCAAGCCAAAAGTACCATCTTAACTGAATTTCAGGTTCAGGCGTTGCAGGCGATCAGTTCTTTTCTCTTGTTCGAAACGGGACGGTTGAGAAGCGGAGCTCTTCCGCCATTAAATTTCCTTACAAGTTCCGTGTCATTCAACGTTGTGGCAGTAGCCACCGTTCGCCAATGTTTGCATCCGCTGCTGTTGAGCACCACGCATTGAGCCGGGATGTTTAATTCCTGTAATGTCCATCCACCAGAAACCAGGTTCGTAAGGCAGGCAACCCCAACCACAGCGGTTTGCCCATTGGTATTATCCTTCAGCCAATCGGGTGGTCTGGAAGCGTGATGCATGATGAATACTTCAAACCCATGTTGTTGCCCAAGTTTTCTGTATCGGTTAATCGCACAGTTTTCATTGCAAGCTTTGCACTTATCGCCTTCAGGACTGTTCACCGTGGCCTTGCATCCGGCTGCGGCACTGCCTCTCATGCAGGGCGGAAGTAGCAGCACTTTCCTCCTTGTTTTCATAAAATTTTCAAAACTACTTTCATTCATCACTTCTGCAGCCAGCATGTTCAAATGATACTCCACACTTGTCTTGTTCACAGATATGGCATCTTCGCGGTGGAGGTATGAGGTGCGAACCTTTTCAAGGAAGTCGTTCACGTGCTGGGTATAAGCGCCCATCTTTTTTTCGGCATAGGCTTCGAACCAATCGGCCAACTGGCCTGCTACGGAAAGATAAACGGATGATTCAATTGCTGAAAGTGACTTCAGGAATTCATACCAGTTTCTGATTCTTCTGGCTTCGGGCCTGAACTCTGCTGTAGCTTCAAGCCAATGAATAAGGCGTTGAAGATTCGGGGTTGACGGAAAAAGAAAGCTGTGCTTGTATTTCTCTTTCATTAAAAGCGCCATACCAAAGCGCCCCCTCATTGAATCAGCTATTTTTTTGTAAATTCCACCCTTACGGCGCAGAGAAGCAAGGCCCTGCATAAAAACCCTCGACAAATATGTTGATCCTTTTGTATATCCGCCATATCTCCGGTAATAAACACCGAGCAATAGTGCCTCAAAAAGATATTCATTGCGGCTGAGTAATTTTTGCGCAGGATATTGCTCAGTGCGGTACACAAGGTATTCGTCAACCAGGTCGCCTGCCTGTTCTTCACAAACCTGCATTACTACCTTGGTAAATCTTTCAACATCCTCATAATACTTTTCAGCATTATCCGATCCGTTTTCTAATGAGTAAGTTAGCGTGTTATTAGTTTTCATCTTGCCGCGAAATATATGGTTTGGCAAAACTAAACCAGCGATAAAGCCTGGTAAAATCTATTCCGGTGAATGACGAAAAACACCCTGCAGAAAGGGTGCTTCAAAAGGTAAAAGATGTGTACTAAAAGTTCCAGCCGAGGCCAATCATTAGCATTCTCGGCAAGCCAACCCGGATTCCCTGTGGCCTGCGTGAGGCAATATAGCGTTCGTTAAAAAGGTTCTTAACAGTTGCTGAAATTTCCAGTCCGGTATCGCCAATTTCATAATAAGCCGCAGCATCAAAGAGAAGGAATGCATCCATTTCACCGATCTGGCCGTTGGCAGTTGCCTGCATGTACTTATAATCTGGGTCGCTTGCAGAGAGTTGGATAAAATCAAATACATTTCGTGTATTGAGCACATCCGTGAATTGCGCGCCCGTATAAGTGCCACTAATCCTCAATCCGAGCCCAAACGGAGAATCAAGCATTGCATGGCCATTCAGCATCCATTCGGGGGCGTAGGGTGTGCGCTTGCCTTCAACGTTTACAAACAAGGTGTCCGCGGCACTGCCCTTTGCTATCTTTTCGATGATCAGGCGCTCGCTGCTGAAAACTGATTTCACGTAGGTTGCATTTAATCTGAACCCAACAAAATATCCGCTGCCTGCAAGTGCTATGCGGTTCGCAAAAAGGCTTAGTTCAGCTCCTGTATGGCGTGTATGACCACCATTGATCAATCCAGTCCCGCTACCACCCGATGATTCTGAAACCGGAATCACCTGGTTCGAGAAATCCATATAAAATGCCGTTAGTTCAAGTTCAACTTCCCCTGCGAGCAATGTGCGGCTGCCTAATTCCATATTCCAGCTTTTTTCGGCATCCAGTTGTAAATCCTCCCCGCTGTTACTTATGGCATCTTTGATGCGAGGTGGTGCGAACCCACGGTGTATGCCGCCAAAAATATCAACCTGATCGCTGGCGCTGAAATTAAACCCGGCGCCGGGAATTGCTGCCAGCACGTTGCCCGTTGTACCAAGAAGTGTATCCTTGTTGCCGAGCCTGAGAATGGATCTTTCATAAAACAGGCTTTCGAAACGGAATCCTGCAGTAAATGCCAGGCGTTCGCTAACAAGGAACTTGTTTTGTAAATATGCACTTGCGGCTTTTCCGGTTCTGATTTCATCATCCTGCAGATTCCCTGAAATCGCATCGGCCATTTGGCCATTCACCCGCTGTTCATAAGCACGCTCAAACATAAAGCGAATTCCGGCATCCAGGTGGTTTTGCATGGTTCCGATAAAAAAGCGGCTACTCAAACGGGGTTCGATACCAGCAACTTCGAATTGCCGGTTGCGGTTGCCGGTGCTGTTGCGCATGTAAATAGCGCCACCTGATAAGCTTTCATCGCCAAAAACAACACCCGTTTGGTTGGAAGCCGTGGAAGAGCCCGAGAAATCCTGGCGCCGCCAGTTGCGGGTGGTTGTATAGCCAAAAAGTATTGTTTTGAGTTTTGTTTGTTCTGTGATCCGGTAATTGTGCACGGCGCTTGCCGAATAACGCCGAACATCAAGGTTGTCGTGGGGCGCTAAAACCGTGAAATCATTTCCACCTTCATCATACATGGCCTGGGTAAGCCCGATATAGGTTGAATTGGAATTCTCATCATAAACCCCCATCTTGATCATAAGACCGGAACGTGCGTTGAGGGTCGTTTTGTATTTCAGCGAAAGATCATCGAGCTGGAAAGTGGTTGGCCCCAATGCATCGGCCTGTTTGCGCAGGTAATTCACCAATATGCCGGAATTACCGAAAGTATTTCCGTAATTGAACTGGCCGGTAAAAAAACCTCCTTCGCCACCACGGATCAGAACATTGCCGGAGCTTTCAGCAGGCGGGTCGGCTGTGATATAATTTACAACGCCACCAATGGTTTGCGGCCCGTAAAGTATTTGTCCATTGCCTTTGAGAACCTCAAGACCGGCCATGCGTTCAATGGCTGGTGTAAAATACATTTCAGGTTCTCCATAAGGCCCCAAAGCTACCGGGATTCCATCTTCGAGTATAAGTACGGTACGGCTTTTATCGGGGTCGAGCCCGCGGATGCCAATGTTTAAACGCAAACCAGCGCCTTCTTCTTCCACAACGTTCAAACCCGAAATTCCTCTTAACAATTCATTTCCACTCAATGGCGCCCTATCTTTCATTTCTTGTTGTCCTATCACGCTGATGGATCCTGGTAACATCCGCAACTGCCCTACCCTGCTGCCCGATATAACAATTTCTTCTATCATCCGGATATCCGGGTCAATTATAAAATTTATTTCAAGTTCCTGATCAGCTGCAATCACAATCTCCCTTTCCACTGCCTGGTAACCAATTCCCTGCACACGCAAGGTATGATGGCCGGGTGTAAGCTGCAACTGATAAAATCCATCTTCGCTTGTGGCTGTGCCATGATGAGTGCCTTTAGCATAAACGTTAACAAACGAAGCCGTTCCTGACAGGCTCTCAACTTTGCCGAAGACTCTTGTGGTTCGCACATTTTCTGAACCGGCAAAGGCATTTGGAGAAAACAATAGAATGATGAGGGTTAGGAGTGATATTGTGGCTTTCATTGATTGGTTTTTTATTTAGGGCACAAAACTAATCCCACTCAAATATCAGTACAATCCCTCATTTTAGGTATTTTTTTACCGGATTACCACAAGGAATATGCCGCTGGAGTTGCTAAATCATAGAATCACAATTGGTTGTCTTCAATATCGGAATCCGGCTTCAGAAAATCAATGAACAGTGGTCTGACATAATTGTTACTTTTGAACCCGGATATAAACAACTAACAATGACACAACGCACCATCAACGGCGATATGAAAATGGCCGGGTTGATCCATCTTGATCCCCGGCTTCTGCCAGTAATTAACCGCTTCGGCATCAGGCTGGGCTTCGGCGACCAAAGCATTGATGAAGTATGCCGATCCTTTAATGTTGATACCAGGTTTTTTCTGGAAATAGTGAATGCATTTCATGACGAGAAATATTTCCCGGCAAGCCATCTTCAGCAATTTGATGCAGGTATGATCATTAATTATTTAAGTGCAACCCATCATTATTATCTTGAAGTGAAGGTTCCGGAATTGCAATTGCTTATTGACAGGCTGGTTGAGAATACAGGTCCGGAGCATAGGAATACTTCCGAACTGCTGAGCAGCTTTTTCAGCAATTATGTTGCCGAGCTGAAAGATCACCTCAAACTTGAAGAGCAAGGCACTTTCCCTTATGTATTGTCGCTACAACGCCAGCTTGATGGAATAGTGCAGGAATCAGGAACTGAAAAGCTTAATGAAGAATACAGCATGTATGAATTTATTGAAGAACACAGCAATCTCGAAGACCAGTTGCTTGATCTCAAAAACATCATCATTAAGTACATTGATTCGCCTTTGAACAGCAATCTCTGCAACAAGATACTTGATGCCCTATTTCAACTTGAAAGCGATCTACGCGATCATGCAAGAATTGAAGATAAAGTGCTGGTTCCAAAGGTGAAGATGATGGAAAAGAAACTCACTGCGAGTAAAAGCAGATCAGGATCATCAAATCTTCAAAATGAATGAGCGCTATGCGAAAAGTAAGTTTCGTCATAGCAAGCCCTTCATTCCTGATGCGCTCGGCGCTCGATGGTCTGATCCAGCAAAGACCTCATGCAGAAGTGGTGAAACAAATTACTAATAATTTTATGCTCACTGACCAGGTGCAGCATTACAGACCCGATTATGCCATATTGGATACCGCCTTACTTAGGTTAACCAATGATTTCAATTTAATAAATGAATTTCCGGGAACGTCCACAACGCGGTTTATTGCCCTGTCTCCTGATCAAGAGTATGGCCTGGCCAATGCGAAGTTTTATGATGTGATCTCTTACCTTGAGGAATTTGATTCGATTCACCAGAAAATTGAAACCTGGGTCAACCAACTGAGCCATGATGAAGATGACAACTGCAGTTCAAGGGATCTCAGCAAACAGGAAAAGAAGGTTTTGCAGTTGCTGGCCCTGGGTCAGACCAACAAAGAAGTAGCTGAAAAGCTATTTATAAGTACGCATACAGTAATGACCCACCGGAAAAACATCACCCGCAAACTTGGTATCAAAACGGTTTCGGGTCTTACGGTTTACGCGATCCTGAATAAACTGGTGGATGTTGCCGATATTCAGCGGCAGGTATAATCATTAGGTATGAGTCTGTTCTGAAAAGACATTATTCGTGAGATTATCTAAAATAAGTCCGTTTGATATCAGTGATTGTCTGTATTTTAGAATTCATTATTCGTGCATCCACCCCGGCGGACAGGTTCGTGGCAAAAAACACCATTTCGAGGGGACTCAACATTGAAATCAGCAACGGCGCTTACAATTGCACCTTCCATTTTATATTACAGCCAATACTCGGAAGTTGTTCTTCAGGAACCTTTTCACCTTTTAAGAGAAGATCAAGTGTGTTGCGCAAGTCAGTTCCCGTTACTGGCATTCCATTTTCAGGCCGAGAAGCATCAAATTGTCCGCGGTAAACCACTTTGCCTTCGCCATCCAAAACATTGAAATCGGGGGTGCAGGCAGCATCGTAAGCTTTGGCTACTTCCTGGGTTTCATCGAAAAGATAAGGAAAGGGGAAATCATTTTGAGTTGCAAAAACTATCATTTTCTCGGGCGAATCCTCGGTGTAATTCTCCACATCATTTGAATTGATCATCACAAACGAAACGCCTTTGGGAATATAGTCTTTGCCCACCTGCACCATTTCCTTGATAATGTGTTTCACAAAAGGACAGTGGTTGCAGATGAAGGCCACTACTGTAGCCTTGTCAGATTTGAGTCCGCTCAACGAAAGTTCTTTTCCCGATACAACATCAGGAAGTGTAAAATCAGGGGCGGTAAAGCCCAGGGGTATCATGTTTGTGGGTGTGCGTGCCATAATCGTTTTTACTTCTTATAACCGTAGATGACAATGAATTGTTCATCATTCGTTGATTGTAAAAACGCCATGCAGAAGCGCCATGCATGGCGTCTCTGCTGAACCCTGTGTACATTTCCGTACAATCTCCTGCTCCCATACGAACACTTTGATGGATTTCCCTTTACCCAAAATATATGTAATTATCTATTAACCAAAGTTTAATAAAGCGTGGTATAATATTGGATTACCGGCATTACAAAATCCATCATTATGTTCACAAATTATATCCTTATGGCCTTCCGGACTAACAATATTAAATTCTCCATCCGCAGCCTGATGAGGCAGAAAGGTTATACCCTGGTAAATATAATAGGACTGGGCATGGGCATGGCGTTGTTTCTGCTTATTGCAGTTTATGTATACATGGAATTTCAAACTGATAAATTTCACAAGAATTATAATGAGATTTACCGCATTGAAACTGCACAGTACGCCATTACGGCAAGCATGGTAGCAAGCTTTGCCCGGGAAGTATTACCCGAAGCTCTTGAAATCTGCCGTGTAGATGTAGGCGGCGGCAATACACTGGCGAAAATTGATGAAAAGCAATTATGGATAAAAAGCCTGTATTACGCTGACAGTAGCTTTTTCGATATCTTCAGCTTTGGACTGATCCATGGCAACGCGGCTACTGCGCTTGTAAATCCGATGAGTATTGTTCTAACGGAGAGCGAAGCAAAAAAGTTTTTTGAAGATGAGCATCCTATTGGTAAAACCCTGGTGATAAACAACGATTTCACAGTTGAAGTTACCGCTGTCATGGTCGATCCAGCTGACAACAGCATTATAAAACCTACAGCGGTGATCCCTTTCCACGCATTACCACAAATTATGCGCGATTCGGCCATGCTGAACGACTGGAATAACTGGAATTACTATACCTGGGCACTTCTTCATAAAGATCACGACATAAGTGCTGTCAGCAATAAATTTGAAGCCGGGATGGACAGGATGGCAAGTGAGAGGCTTGGTTTTACTGATGTGGAACTTGGTTTTCTTTTACGCCCGATATCTGACATTTATTTTAACCGGCACATTCCTTATGATGGGTTGGATAAAGGCAACCTGTCTTTTATACTGATTTATATTTCCATTGCAGTGTTTATTTTGTTCATAGCCGTTATCAATTTCATTAACCTGAGCACAGCCATGGCTTTCAGGCGTGCACGCGAAGTGGGTCTTAAAAAAGTAATGGGAAGCACGCGTAATATGCTTGTCAGGCAATACCTGACCGAATCGGTACTGCTCAGCCTTGTGGCGCTTATACTAGCCCTGGTATTGTTTGAGATTATGGTTCCTGAATTCAACAAGCTTACCCAATCGGGAATAGAATTTAATTTTTATACGAGTCCGGTGGTTATTGCTATCATCATTGGATTTGCCATTGCAACCGGATTGCTTGCCGGATTGTATCCTTCCTTTTATCTTGCACGGTTTGAACCCATTGTGGTAATGAAAGGTGAAGCCACTAAAGGAAAGCGCGGCAGCACGCTCAGGAAAATCCTGATTGTTTTTCAGTTTGCAGTTTCCACAGCGATTATCCTTTCAACCATTGTTATTTACAGTCAGATGGAGTATGCCCGTAACAAAGACCTTGGGTTCGACCGCAACAACATTATTTATTTCTCAAGCTCAGGACATATCCCCCGCGATTTTGAATCGTTTAAAAGTGAACTGAAGCAAATTCCGGGAGTTGAATATGTCGGAATCTCCAGCAGTGTACCCGGCCGTATTGGCATGGGATGGGGAAGAATAGTTGATACAGTTGAACGCCGGGTGAATGCACTCACGCTCGATCCCGAATGCCTGAATGTTTATGGTTTTGAGATTGTTGAAGGCAGGGCTTTTGATGAAAAAATGCCAACCGACCGCGACAATACTTATATTCTGAACGAAACAGCTGTAAAACGTTTTAATCTGGAAAATCCAATTGGGGTAAGGTTCTGGAACGGCACTGTAATTGGGGTAGTAAAAGATTTCTCCTACCTGCCGGTGCATCATGGTATTGGCCCGCTGGTGTTGGCTTATATGCCCGGTTGGAGCAATTATATCAATGTAAAGTTAAGTGGACACAACCTCACACAAACACTTAATCGCATTGAAAAGGTTTATGAATCCTTTGCACCGGGCTTTCCGTTTTCTTACAGTTTTCTTGATGATTCTATTGGCCGGCTATATGCTAAAGAACAGCGTTTATTCAAGCTGTTTTTGTTTTTCTCCGGCCTTGCAATCTTTGTTGCCTGCCTTGGTTTGTCGGGGCTGGCTTTGTTTACAACACAGCAAAGAACCAAAGAAGTGGGCATTCGTAAAGTGTTCGGTTCGTCGGTAAAAGGCATTGTACTTTTACTGACCCGTGATTTTTTAAGATGGGTGTTAATTGCCAACCTTATTGCATGGCCTGTTACCTGGTATTTTATGAACCGCTGGCTCGAAAATTTCGCCTATCACATAAACATGCAATGGTGGATGTTTGCTATAGCCGCTATCCTCACCCTGATAATAGCCATAGCAACCATATCGTTTCAGGCCATCAGGGCCGCTGTTGCCAATCCGGTGAAGGCCTTGAAATATGAATAATAAATTGCCATGTGGCATTTACGCCCTGTTAGAGACGCAATGCATTGCGTCTCTAACTGTAACATATCCATTTTTACCACGTCATATACGCATTCAAAATCCATTAATTTTTTAATCAAATGAGATCAGGTATTTGTGTTCTAATGTGTTTGTTGTTTGGAATGCTGCAAATGCAGCTTCAGGCGCAAAACGGAACTGAAAAGAAAAATTATACTACTCAACGTCTTGAAGGAACCGCGCCTGTTATTGACGGAAACCTGGATGATCTCGTATGGGAAGAGGGAAGATGGGAAGGTGATTTTGTTCAGTACGAACCTTTTGAAAATGCTGCCCCTGCTTTCGATACCAAATTTAAAATTCTTTACGATGACAACAACCTGTATGTTGCCTTCCGGGCTTACGATCCCGCAGCCGACAGCATTGTGCGCCGCCTCTCACGCCGCGATGATACCCAGGGCGATTACCTAGCCATTCAATTTGACAGTTATTTTGACCAGCGTACCGGATTCACTTTTTTTGTTACAGCCGCTGGAGTGAAAGCCGACTGTATTTACCTGAACGATGGCGAATCTCAGGATTATACATGGGATCCTGTTTGGTATGCTAAAACATCATTGACGGATTCCGGATGGGTTGCAGAAATGCAAATCCCACTGAACCAGCTCCGTTTCGGCAATCAGGAAAACCATATCTGGGGATTGCAGGTTGGCCGCCATATCTTTCGCAAACAGGAATTATCATTCTGGCAACCGATGTTGCGTAACGCAACCGGATGGGTTCGGTTTATCGGCGAAATGCACGGCATTGGCGGTATCAAACCCAAAAAGGAAGTTGCTCTTACACCTTATTTCGTGGGTCAGTTGGAAAGGTTCGAAAAAGAAGAAGGCAATCCTTTCAGAACCGGTCACCGCGAAAGCCTGAGTGCTGGACTGGACGTTAAAATAGGTCTCACCAATGATCTTACCCTCGATCTTTCTGTAAACCCTGATTTCGGACAGGTGGAAGCCGACCCATCAGTTGTGAACCTCACAGCCGTTGAAACCTTTTACGATGAAAAAAGGCCATTCTTTATCGAAGGCCGTAACATCATGAATTACAAGCTTCAGCCCGGCAACGACACCGAAGCCAACGAAAACATGTTTTATTCCCGGCGTATTGGCCGGCATCCGCAATTTTGTCCCGATGTCAACGATAACGAATTCATCAAGCTCCCCTCGAATACAGCCATACTTGGTGCTGCCAAACTCACCGGAAAAACACGTAACGGCCTTTCAATTGGCATCATGGAGAGTTTCACCGCCAGTGAACATGCGGTAGTTGACAGTGAAGGCACACACCGCAAGTACGAAGTAGAACCTCCTACCAATTATTTCACAGCACGGGTAGCTAAAGACTACGACCGCGGAAACACCGTGGTTGGTGGTATGTTTACTGCTGTGAACCGCGAACTCAACAATCCTGATCTGCTTTTCCTGCACCGCGCTGCCTATACCGGCGGCCTGGATATGGAACACAACTGGAAAGACAAAACCTATACATTTCGTTTAAAACTGATTGGCAGCCATGTGCGTGGCGACAGTACCGCCCTGATCCGGACCCAGCGTTCATCAGCACGGTATTTCCACCGGCCTGATGCAGAACACTTCAGCCTCGACTCAACCCGTACAAGCCTGAGCGGACATGGCGGCGCCATTGAATTCTGGAAAGGAGGAAATGCAAAACTCAGATTCGGGGGTTTTGTGATGTGGAAATCGCCGGGGCTTGAACTAAATGACATCGGATACATACGCAGCAGCGATGAAGTTTTCCAGGTCTTTTGGGTCGGATATAATGTAAATGAACCCAACGGATTATACCAGCGCTGGAGTCTCAACATCAACCAATGGACAGGCTGGAACTTTTCAGGAACCAATATTTTCAAGGGGGGAAACATCAACGGATACATGCAGTTCAAAAACTACTGGTCAGTTAGCAGCGGAGTAAATGCACAGGGAAATTCACTGGCCAAATCGGCCTTGCGTGGTGGCCCTATGCTTATAGTCCCCGGCATGATCAGCAACTGGAGCAATATCAACAGCGACAGCCGTCGTTCCTTCCGAATCAGCCTGGGATGGTTTGTTTCAAAACATTTTGATTCGCATGCTGAAACACAAAATTTCTGGGCAGGGCTTACTTACAGGCCAGCTCCTGCAATCAGCTTTACACTTAGCCCATCGTATAATGCAACCCACAACAATCTGCAGTTTGTGGATAACATTGAAACGGATGCAGGCATGCAGTATATAAATGCTTCTCTGGATCAGAAAACCTTCAGCCTTGCCCTACGCGCCAATTTGAATTTAACACCCGACCTCACTATACAATACTGGGGCCGGCCATTTATCAGCACGGGAAAATACACTGATTTCAAATACATCACCGATTCACGTGCTGATGTTTATACTAACAGGTACAATATTCTTACCGCGCAACAGATTGAATACTTAGCAGATGATGAAATTTACCGCATAGATCAGAACCTTGATGGTATCACCGATTACACTCTCGATAACCCCGATTATAAGGCGCTTTTCTTCCAGTCGAACCTGGTGCTGCGATGGGAATATTTGCCCGGTTCAACGCTATTCCTGGTGTGGTCGCAAGGTCGTAACGATTATTTTATTGACGGTGGCTTTTCCTTTATGGACGACACCCGCGATCTTTACCAGATACACCCGCACAATGTTTTCCTGATCAAGGTTTCGTACAGGCTGGGGATTAGTTAAATCCATAATTTTTTAACCGCAAAGGCGCGGGGGAGCAAAGAAGTTTAACCACAATAGGAATACTTTTTTTGAACCACAGTAGCCACATTAGAACACAATAGAAATGCAATTATTCAAAACTACTGTGCCCTATTGTGCCTATTGTAGTGATTTCACGGAAAGCGCTTATAAATGTCTTTGCGGTGAAAAAGTGCGGTAAAAAACACCTCATTACTTTCAATAAAAACACCGATACGGTAATCGCCGATACGTATTCTGAAAGCAGTTTTATGCCCTTTCAACTTTTTAATATTTGGGATATCTCTTGCAGTTTCCGCCCTGCTAACCAACTCAATTATGGTAATTACATTTAAAGCCAGTTCTTTGCTTTTGATGGCTTGAAATTGCCTTGAAAAGGAAGTGCTAAATTCATATTTCATAATCCGGCAGTTTGCTTAAGCAACCTTAGAAAGTCGGACTTTTCGGAAGCGGACAAAAATCCCTCCTCACGACCTTTAAGCATTTCCTCAAGCAATGCTGAGTCTTCATCTTCTTCTCCGGCACCGGTTTTGATAATTTTAACATGTTTCACCTGTTCAAGGCTTTCCAGCAGACGTTTCAGGAAAGGAATGGCCTTTTTGTTTTTTGGTGTTATAACAATTGATTCCATGGCGGGTATTATTTCTGCAAATATAGCCATAAGCTATGATCTACAATTTATCCCCTCCGGCTTATCTCTACAGTGGAGCACAATAGAAATGTACTAAAACAAACCAACTATCTCCTGTTACGTCTATTGTGAACCATTTCAGAAATGCTTTCTCCAATCCAAATCACCATCCAATTCATCTCTATATTTGCAGCAGCATCTGGTTCGCAAAAAAACAAAACAGTGGGTTATGAAAAAAGCATTCCTGCATATCGCTCTTATTCTGGCTTCATGCCAGCTTTGGGCAGCCGAAGTTACAATAATCGTTACATCTATGCCGGGCAACACTCCTCCCGGCGACAGCATCTTCATTGCAGGAAACTTCAATGAATGGAATCCCGGCAACCCTGCCTATCGCTTGCAGGCAAACTCCAACGGCCATCCGCAGATAGTCATCACGGGCAGCGGCAATATAGAGTTTAAATTTACCCGGGGCTCCTGGCAAAAGGTAGAGGGTAACGCTACCGGCGGATTCCTGCCCAACCGCACTTTCACTTTTGGTTCAGCCGATACCCTTTTCATTACTATTCAGGGCTGGGAAGACCTCGGAAGTACCAACAGCACGGCAGCTGAAAATGTGATTATTATGAGCAATGATTTTGAGATGCCCCAATTGAACCGAACCCGCCGTATCTGGCTTTACCTGCCTCCCGGTTACGATACTACCACCAAACATTACCCTGTTCTTTATATGCACGACGGACAAAATCTTTTCGACCTCTACACCTCATTTGCCGGCGAATGGGAAGTGGACGAAACACTGAACGCACTCCATGCCACCAACCGCGAAGTGCCTATTGTAGTGGGTATTGACAATGGAGGAGTTGACCGTCTTGACGAATATACTCCCTGGGTCCATCCCACCTTTGGGGGTGGCGATGGTGAATTGTACGCCCAATTTATTGTGGAAACCCTCAAACCCTATATTGATGCCAACTACCGTACCCTGCCCCAACGTGAGCATACCGCTGTGATGGGCAGTTCGCTGGGCGCACTCGTCTCCCATTATATCTGCCTGGAATACCAGGAAGTGTTCAGCAGAGTGGGCGTGTTTTCGCCTTCGTTCTGGTTCAGTGACTCGTGTTACAGTTTTACCTACGAAACCGGCAAACTCCATCCCATGCGCTATTACATGATGGGTGGAACCAACGAAAGCGGCTCCCTGGTTCAGCAAATGAATGATATGGTGGACACACTCCTGGCAGCAGGCTTCAGTACTGAGGAAGTTTTTCTGAAAACCGTTCCCGGCGGGCAGCACAATGAGTTACTTTGGCGAACCCAGTTCGAAGAAGCGTTTGAATGGTTGTTCCCGGTTGACAACACAGGAACTGAAACATTGGACACCAACCCACCATTTGCCATTCATGTGGTGAGCCGCACGCTGCATATCAACGTAATTCAACCTGAATATGCCGGCGACACGGTAGATATCAAAATCTTCTCACTCAGCGGGCAGCAAGTGTTCAGTACACAAATGAATGTTGGAAGTTCACAACTTCTCCCTGCAAACCTGCATGGAATGTTTTTGCTGCAGGTGCAACATGCCGGCTACATAAGCAGCAGTAAGCTTGTGTTGGATTGAACCAGCCAGCAAAAATTGCCGGATTCTGATGCATACAACCATATAGAAACAGCTTGTGCGCCTTGGTGTAATGCCCACCTAAGAAAACTAAATGGAAAACAATAAAGGGTTCCGAAAACCTCATTTAGTTTTTTCGCTATTTTTACCTCCAAAACGCTGAATCATGGAGAATTCACTGCCTGCCAGATTTCTTTATTCGAAGATTGCGGAACTACTACACACTGCAAGGCAAAATGTGGTGCGAACTGTGAACCAAACCATGGTTTACACTTACTATGAAATCGGACGTATGATTGTAGAAGATGAGCAGCAGGGAAAAGAGCGTGCAGCATACGGAAAAGGAGTGTTGAAAGAAATCTCTGACAGGCTCACAAATGAGTTTGGGAGAGGTTTTTCAGTACAAAATCTTGAAAATATGCGTAAATTTTTCCAACTCTACTCCCTTGACCAGAAATCCCAATCACTGATTAGGATTTCTGAGAATAACAGTACGCTGAGTTGGACTCACTATTTAGTACTCATCCGCATCGAAAATCCTGACGAACGCAGGTTTTATGAAATTGAGTCACTCAACAACAATTGGAGCGTCAGGGAACTCAAGCGCCAGTTCGATAGCGCCCTGTATGAACGGCTGGCGCTGAGCCGCGACAAGGATGGTGTAAAACAACTTGCTGAAAAAGGTTAGATTATTGAAAAACCGGCCGATATGCTCAAAGACCCCTACATCCTTGAATTTTTAAACCTGCCCGATAATCAACGCTACTCAGAAAGCGACTTTGAAACAGCCATTATTGACAAACTCGAATATTTCCTGCTTGAACTCGGTAAAGGCTTCACTTTTGTGGGCAGGCAGGTCAGATTTACTTTCGATGAAAAGCATTTCAGGGTTGACCTGGTTTTCTTTAACCGTATCCTGAAATGTTTTGTTGTGATTGACCTGAAAATAGGTGAATTGACCCATATGGATCTGGGCCAGATGCAGATGTACGTAAACTATTACGACCGCCATGTGCGGCTTCCCGATGAGAATAAAACCGTGGGCATCATCCTGTGCAAAGATAAAAACGACACCCTCGTTGAAATTACCCTGCCCGAAGACAACAACAGCATCTTTGCCAGCCGTTACAAAACCATCCTTCCCGCTAAGCAGGAATTCATTAAGCTGCTGAAGGGATTCGAATCACCTTAAAGTTTTTTGAACCACAACCATTACTTAAAATCCAGTGTGCCTATTATGGTGAATCACCTTTTTTTAAACCACAGTAGCCACAGTAGAACACAATGGCAATACCTTTTTGAACCACAGTAGGCACAATAGAAATGCATTTATTAAAAACTACTGTGACCTACCGTGCCTATTGTGGTGAATCTTTTTTTTTGAACCACATAGCCACAGTAGAACACAATAGCAATACCTTTTTGAACCACATAGCGACAGTAGAACACATAGCAATACCACATAGAAAACTTTATAGAAACTACTGAGCACTGTTGTGCCTATTGTGGTAAACAAACACATTTTCATAAAACCTACTGTGCCCTGGTGTGCCTAATGTGGTGAATAAACGATTTTACTAATTTTACCAGCCATTATCAATCCCCCTTTGTGAACCATGGCCGATGTGCACGATAAAAAAACCCGGAGTTTTAATATGAGCCGGATCAAAGGCAAGGATACAAAGCCGGAGATGGTGATAGAATATCTACTTTTACAAAAGTTAATTCATAACTCTAATTTCCTGATAAGTCTTTAAACAGCAAATAATCATGACAATTCCAGCCATCATTGATCGAGAGCATATAGATAATGCTATACAAATTCTTCAAACTGAAGATATTCCGCGAAAAAGATTATCACGAGAGTATTTTCTGGTGGTTAATGGCAAGCATCTCCCTCCGAAATATGTTATAAGTGAAGCTTTTAAAATAGCCACCGGTAAAGAATTGGATAATTCCTATAATGCTATCCAAGCGAAAGATTATTTGAAAAAGAAGGGATATAATGTTATTGAAGGCAAGATAGGACTTAATGAAGCTATCAAGCAAAGTGCCACAAAAAAGCTAAGCTACTTTGCAGAGCTGAATAAATTCTTAGTTCAAACGAAAACCAATGCTCTTACTACATCCAATTACTTATCAGATTTTTATGGGCTTAAGCTTAAGGTTGGTTTTGGACAAGGAACTCCAGCAAGAGTCCCTTGGATCGCATTTCTGGAACCACCAAATACTGTTCAGAATGGAATCTACCCAGTTTATCTTTATTTTAAAAATAAAGATCTATTAATCCTAGCCTATGGTATTAGTGAAACCACACAACCAAATGAAAGTTGGAGATTATCTGACAAAAAAACTATTCGCGAATATTTTGAAGAGAAGGATTTAGGGATTCCAGAAAGATATGGGGGTTCTTATGTTTATCGTGTTTATGATCCTAAAGAGTTAAATGAACAAAAGGTAGATGCTGATCTAATAAAGCTTTTAGACTATTATAAAAACTCTAATATTTATGGCCCCAAGCGTCCAGCAAAAGAATTTACTTACTCTAAATTGAATGATGCTGTCAATAACGCAGGTTTGTTTTTCAATAATACTTTGATCTTACGCTTTTCTGCTTCATTAATAACAAAGCCTTTTGTCATCCTTACTGGTTTGTCAGGCTCCGGAAAGACTAAGCTGGCTCAAGCTTTTACACAATGGATTTGTCAGGACGAAAGTCAATACCGTATTATCCCCGTAGGCGCTGATTGGACCAATCGTGAGCCTTTGCTTGGTTATCCAAACGCATTAAATCCAAAGCAATATGTAAAGCCCGATAGCGGAGTTTTGGATTTAATCATAGATGCGGGCAAAGCCGAAAACTCGGATAAACCCTACTTTTTGATATTGGATGAAATGAATCTGAGCCAGGTTGAACGCTATTTCGCTGATTTCTTAAGCGCAATGGAATCAAAAGAAGAAATACCGCTTTACGCGGAAGGAACTGTTGAAAACGGAGTTCCGGCTAAACTTCCTCTTCCCTCCAATCTTTTTATAATTGGTACAGTGAATATTGATGAAACCACCAATATGTTCAGCCCAAAAGTGCTTGACAGAGCCAACACCATTGAATTCCGGTTAACTAAGGATGAAATAACTAACTTCTTGAAAAACATCAGAGATCTAAACATGAATGCGCTGAAAAACCAAGGTTCTGCTATGGCCACAAGCTTTCTTGAGATGGCTAGAAATAAGTCATTTTCAACTAAAGACGTTGACGAAATCAATGAAACCCTAGTGCGATTTTTCGGTGAATTAAAGAAAACCGGCGCTGAATTCGGTTACCGAACTGCAACGGAAATTCTTAGACTTATTCATCACCTCAGTGTATTAGAGAATGCCTTAACGACCAAAGACAAAGTTGACATAGCCATAATGCAAAAGCTATTGCCAAAACTTCACGGATCGCGCAGAAAACTCAGTCCTGTTCTGGCAACCCTAGGTAAGTTTTGTATTGAGGGGGATGTAAAAATTGAAAAGGATGTTTTTGAAAAGGACGATTTTGATTTCAACGGTGGCGAAGTGCTTTACCCTCTATCTTTGGAGAAAATAACACGCATGTATAAAGGAGCCGTTGATAATGGCTTCACAAGTTTCGCTGAAGCGTAAGGGATGAAATCTAATAACTCCATAGTTATCAGCCTTGATTCGATCAAGGAAGGTTTACGGCTTTACATAGATTCCCGCAAATCTGATACGCTATTTGATGCGGATGGAAGCGCTATGGAAAATAACGAAGCGAGATTTCAACTTGTAGAAGGCTGCTATTATGATTTCGCATTTAGTGATCCAGATTATTTATTAGGGAATATTGGTGACCAAATTATTCAGCCTCATTCAAGAAACAAACATACAGGGACAATATCCCCGAATATTTTTGTTGGAACTCTTTCGTTGCCAGTGATTGAAAATGGCAAAGTTGAAGAACTAGCTATCGTTGAACTTGAAGTTCAGTCTATAAAATCTGGCTATAGGGACGATTATCGCGACATGCTTGAGTTGATTACCGAAAAATGTACTGACTTGTTATTGCAAGCTAACTCTCCGGTTTCCCAGCACTTTGAAATAGACTACACGAAAGATAGTCAGACTCTATATCAAAAGTTCGCTTTTATTAAATCGGTTATTGGCACGGATGAATTTTCTGAGGCCATTCACCGAATTGTAACTGCACCGGTTACCAAATGGACTGAAATCTCAGAATTAAGAGACATTCGTCAATCCAGAAGATTTTCAAATGCCAATTTAAAAGAGCTCTTGAAACAAGGTAACCGAACAATGCTGCCCGACACACATCATTTAAGGAGTTATGGTTTAATCGCTCTTCCCGATCGGGTTACATCTGTTCGCAAATCCGATACGGTTGATACTCCCGAAAATCGCTTTGTTAAACACGCACTGGAAGTTTTTCTGAAGTTTTGTACGGACATAAACAAAGCGGCTACTAAGAGTAGCAAACTGGAGAAAGAATCGCTGATTCAAATACGATTGTTGGAATCTCACTTGCATCACGCCGTACTTAAGTCAATTTCAAGACCCACCACACTGAGACTAAACAGTCCGGTGCTTCAGCGAAAGGAAGGTTATCGCGAAGTATTACGAGTGTGGTTAATGTTCGATCTTGCCGCCAAATTGATATGGACTGGCGGTGATGATATCTATAGTGGAGGCAAAAAGGATATTGCAACGCTATATGAATACTGGTTGTTTTTCAAACTTCTAGACCTGTTTCAATCCATTTTTCAAATTGAACCCAAAGATATTGCCGAACTGATTAAAGAAACTCCAGATGGTTTAAATCTTCAATTGAGACAAGGAAAATATACGGCACTCAATGGTGTTTTTAATTCTGGATCAAGAAACCTTAACATACGTTTCAACTACAATCGTACTTTTAGCGGAAAAAAGGAGTACCCCGAATTAGGAAGTTGGACAACGACGCTTCGACCCGATTATACACTTTCGGTCTGGCCCGTAGGAATTTCAGAAATGGATGCTGAAAAACAAGAATTGATTGTTCACATTCATTTTGATGCAAAATATAAAGTTGCCAATCTTTTTGAACTTCGCGAAGAGTGCAGTGAAGAGGAACTAAGAGAAGAAAAATACGAAAACCGGAAAGGTATTTATAAAAATGCCGACCTTCTCAAAATGCATGCTTATAAAGACGCAATCAGAAGAACTGGTGGATCATACGTGTTATATCCCGGAGATAAATCCATCAAGCAAAAAGGTTTTCACGAAATTATTCCGGGTTTAGGTGCCTTTCCGGTTCGTCCTTCAAAAATGGATAGCGGAATTGGAGAATTAAAAGCGTTCATCTTGGACATATTGAAGCATTTCATTAACAGGGCTTCACAAAGAGAAAAACAGGCCTTTAGAACATTTGATATTTATAAGAAACCTCCCGACCCTTCAAATGAAATTAATGAAGCATTACCTGAGACCTACGATATAAATAGGGACTTAATTCCAGATGACACCTTCGTACTTATCGGTTATTACAAATCCCCAGAACAATACAGTTGGATAGTTCGCAATAAGCTTTATAATTTCAGAATGGGCTCAGGAAAGGGCTCTCTAGTTCTTGATAAAGAAACCGTTAGTGCGAAATACCTCTTATTACATTCAGCCGGAGATCTTGCTTCTGGTGATTTATGGAGAATTGTGAGTAGGGGTCCAAGAGTTTTTTCACAAGATGATTTAAGAAGAAAAGGCTATCCAAATCTTTCTAAGGCAAAGGATAACTATTTAGTGATTCAGATAGAAGCGGTAACAGATTTTGAATTTGAGAATGTTAAATGGCGTTTCAAAAAACTCACAAATTATTCCCCTGGTAGAGCGTCTGCCATTCCTTTTACCGCAAGCCTCACCGAATTGATGAAGTGCAAGGTTAAATGAGATTAAATACATTAGACTGTACGAATGTAAATAGCTTAAACAAAATTTTAAACTTAATGGGTAAACTTCGGTCTTCACTTGTTAGAGTTCAATTCACCTATAAATTGTCTGTGCGAAAATGACTTTTACTGAATTTGAAATCCTCCTCTCCTCCCACCCCTCCTTCATGCTCTATTTCTACAACGATACCTGTGGTGTGTGCAAAACGCTTAGGCCGCAAGTAGAAGCGCTGGTCAAAGAGGAATTTCCGGAAATCAGGCTTATACGTGTAAATGCCACCGAAAGCCGCGAGCTGGCAGGCCAGCTCCGCATGCTGAGCGTGCCGGGCATTGTACTGTTTATGGAAGGGCAGGAAATATTCCGCGCCAACGGTATGATCTCCATGAACGAACTGCACAACCGCATCGCACGGCCATATGGGATGATGTTTGAGTGAGGATGGTCAGTATAACTGACTTTTATGAATACTTAAATTTTGAAAGTAACTCCCACGTCGGGATCATTTTTTGTGATGCAGTGATACAGTGATACAGTGATGCAGTTGGGGCTTTTCATCTAAACAGATATTTATTTCTACTTTTACGAAAAAATGATATGGGCGCGATTATCATTAAGGCTGATAGAAAGACCATTGAAATTTTGTCGGAACTTGCCAGGAGATTAGAGGGTGAAGTTCTTAATATAACAAACACACAATTTGAGGATTTTGCGTTGGGTTCGCAGATGGATTTGGTAAAAACTGGGAAGAATGTTTCACGGAAAAAAATAATGAAGAAACTTCATACAAATGAGGATTGAATTAGTACAAGAAATTTCAAAACCCAACGACCACCCTTCCTGATAAAATAGTTTAACTTTTTGAAATGGTTATTATTGAAAAAAATATGGATCAGATCAAAGCTTTGTGTGACCGGCATAAAGTGACAAGGCTTTTTGTATTTGGCTCTGTTCTCACGGATTCTTTTAATACATCAAGTGACATAGATTTGCTGGTTGATTTTGCCGGCGTTGACCTGTTTGACTATGCAGACAACTATTTTGATCTGAAAGGATCACTTGAAAATTTATTAAATCGTCCTATTGATCTACTAGAAGAAAAGGCCGTGAACAATCCCTATTTGCGTCAATCTATTGACTCTTCAAAAAGAATGATTTATGGACAATGAGATAAAGACCTGGCTATTCGATATCAAGCAATCTATCAGGGAAATTGACGGCTATTATGAAGATAAGCCAAACAGACTTTAAATCAAAGCACAGTTCTGAACCAACCCATAAGCATGTCTGAACTCTTCGACGAAATCCCCCTCTGGTCGGCGCCCTTTGGGCTGAAGCTGCTGGATTTTGTAAATTATAAGCCCGGGATCACAGCGCTCGACATCGGCTGCGGTGCGGGTTTTCCGCTGCTTGAACTGGCCATGCGTTTGGGCAACTCCAGTAAAGTGTATGGTATTGACCCTGATAGTGAATCGCTCTCTCTTGCTGGCAGCAAAGCGGAAACCTTTGGTATTGGCAACATCCATCTGATTAAAGGAGTGGCCGAAGAGATTCCGCTTGGCGATCACAGCATTGATCTGATCGTGAGCAACAACGGAATCAACAATGTCAGCGATATCCACATAGTGCTGAATGAATGTGCAAGAGTGCTCAAACCTATTGGACAATTTGTGCTCAGCATAAACCTGGATCAGACTTTTATTGAATTTTACAAGCAACTGGAAGAAGTACTCAAAGAAATTAACTTGCCGGTTGCCATCCGGCAAATGCATCAGCACATCTATGAAAAACGCCGCCCGCTTGATGAAATGCTAGCTCTTATGCAGCAATCTGGTTTCCAGATCAAAACCGTGGGCAAGGAAGAATTTAGTTACAGGTTCACAGATGCAACGGCTATGTTTCAACATCATTTCATCCGAACCTCCTTTCTGCCATCATGGAGAAAACTGCTTCCGGAAACAAATGCAGATGAAATTTTAGGCGAAGTTGAGTCCCGGATGAATGAGCAGGTTTTGCAAGCAGGCAGTCTGAGCCTTAGCGTGCCGTTTGTTGTGATCAACGCAACACGCTAAACATTGTCAAGAATTTTCAGAATGTCTTAGATTTGCCGCAGCGAATTAAATCCAGCTTACTCCAAATGAAAAGAACCATTCTGCCTCTGCTGCTTTCTCTTGGCCTGTCAACATCCGGCCAACCTGCACTTGTTGATTACACAAAATTTGTGAACCCAATGACCGGAACGGATAATATGGGCCATACATTTCCGGGCGCCACACTTCCTTTCGGGATGGTGCAACTGAGTCCGGCCACCAACCAGGTTCCATTCCATATTGATGGAAAGTACAACCCCGAAACCTACCGCTATTGCGCCGGATATCAGTATAGCGATTCGACGATTTTTGGCTTCGCACATACACACTTCAGTGGTACAGGCCATTCTGACCTCGGCGACTTTTTGGTGATGCCAAGCACCGGTCCGCTGGTTCTTGAACCCGGAAATCCCGCCAAAACCCGAAGCGGATATTTTTCAAGGTTCAGCCATGAAAACGAAGCTGCAGAACCGGCTTACTATCGCGTGCAACTGGATGATTACAACATACTTGCTGAACTTACCGCCAGTGAGCGAACAGGTTTTCACCGCTATACTTTCCCGCAAGCCGATACCGCCCACCTCCTGCTCGACATGATGTACAATATTTACAACCACGATGATAAAAACGTTTGGGTTTTCCTCAGGGTTGAAAACGATTCCACGGTTACCGGTTACAGGCAAACGCATGGCTGGGCGCGCACTCGTTTGATGTTTTTTGCCATGCAGTTTTCAAAGCCTTTCATTGCTTACGGTCATAAAAAATACGACGAAAACCGCTACAACGGATTTTACCGCAAATTCAACGAAGCGGAGAATTTCCCTGAAATGGCGGGCAGGAACATTCGGGCCTGGTTCAGGTTCAGCACTACAGACCAGGAACAACTCATGGTCAAATTTGCCTTGTCGGCAGTAAGCACAGAGGGGGCTTTGAACAACCTGCAGCAGGAAATTCCGCATTGGGATTTTGATCGTGTTCGCAGCGAAGGCCAGAAAAAATGGAATCGTGAGCTTTCGAAAATTGACGCAACTCTGCCCACTTATAATGACACAGTCGTATTCTATACGGCGCTGTATCACACCATGTTGTCGCCGGTCATTTATGAAGATGTTGACGGCCAATACCGCGGCCTGGATCAAAACATTCATCAAAGCAACGGTTTTACAAATTATACCATTTTTTCGTTGTGGGACACCTATCGCGCACTGCATCCGCTGTTTAACCTGATCCAGCCTGCCCGAAACAACGACATGATCAAATCCATGCTTGCCCATCATGATCAAAGCGTGCACCGCATGTTGCCCATCTGGAGCCACCACGCCAACGAGAACTGGTGCATGACCGGCTACCACGCCGTTTCGGTTATTGCCGATGCAATGGCAAAGGGAACTACTGATGCAGATGTGAACCGTGCATTGAAAGCGGCGGTCAACACTTCCATAGTTCCTTACTTCGATGGGCTTGAGCATTACATGGCCCTGGGTTTCGTACCTGAGGACCGCAGCGTTTATTCGGTTACCAAAACACTTGAATATGCCTACAACGACTGGTGTATAGCCCAAATGGCAAAGCAGGCCGGGGATCGCACTGTGCAGAAAACATATCTCGATCGTTCAAAGAGCTATAAGGTTTTGTACGATCCGGAACTGGGTTATATGCGACCCAAAAATACTGATGGAAACTGGCGCCCGGGTTTCGATCCGCTGGACACCCACGGACAGGGATTTATTGAAGGAAACGCGCTGAATTACGGTTTGTACGTTCCCCATGAACCAGATACCATGGTTGCCATGATGGGAGGAAAAGACCAATTCTCCAGCCACCTGGATATGATCTTCAACATTGAACTGGACGACAAATACATTGAGAAAAACGAAGACATCACCCGCGATGGCATGATCGGCGCCTATGTGCATGGCAATGAGCCGGGGCACCATATCCCATATTTGTACAACTGGACCAGCGAGCCATGGAAAACCCAGGAAAGGGTAAGAATGATCATGCGAACCATGTACGCCAACGCTCCCGACGGCCTCTGCGGTAATGACGATGCCGGGCAAATGAGCGCATGGTACATTTTCAGCGCGTTGGGATTTTACCCCGTGCTTCCTGGCAGCGACCAATATGCTATTGGCAGCCCGCTGGTGGAACAGGCAAGACTAAACCTTGAAAATGGAAAACTATTGTGGGTTCGAACCATGAACCAGGGGCCTGTAAATGTATATGTGCAGAAAGTACTCGTAAATGGAAAAGAAATCAAACGCAATTATCTGCTTCACGGTGAGCTTGTCAATGGCGGTGAGATTGTATTCCACATGTCTGATATCCCTGTGAAAAAACAGAAATAATTACATGCTCCTATGAGAATGTTTTTTCTGATCCGCTAGATAACCACACATCAGCCCGAAAGTAGTTTGCATAACCTGGTTGAACGGGTGAAGGTGTTTACTGATTAAGCATACCATTGCATAAAAAAAGCTGGCCCGGTAAAACCAGGCCAGCCATAAATGATTCGTTGGAAATCTTTCAGCGATTAGTAGCTGATAGTGACTTTTTCCTTTTGAATACTGTTATCGCTCTTCATTACAACAATATAAAATCCTTTATTGTATGATTTAGCATCCAGAACAACCTGATAGGTCGTTCCTGCCTGCGCAACTTCATCAAACAATATTCCCATACGCTGTCCAACCAGGTTGTAAAGCTCAATGGTAGTCCTTGTATCTTCTGTTGCAGTAAACTCTACAGTTCCAATTTCTGATACAGGATTAGGATAAACCATCATCTCTGCTGCTTCGTCAGAACCAAAATATACAGCCGAAGACTTCTCGCCGCCATCACAATGTCCGGGACCAATCATGCCATTGTTATAGTCATCAAGTAATGAGGCAAGGGCAAGGAACTGCTGGCGAAGCGCGTTATTCCCTTTCAACGATGCGATTTGAGCAGGTGTGTACATGTTAAACAAAGCAGTTGCTTCTGCAACGGCAGCCTGGGCATCTTCATGGCAGGCGCCGTTAAGGAAGTTCAATTCGGCAGCTATGAACTGATGAGCCAAAATGTAATAAGCATTACCTTTAGGTGCAGTCCACATTACTTCATAATATGATTTTCCACTCAGGTAGAAAATCGTGCTGGCTCCGTCAGGTAGCAATGCCCAGGTTTCATCATAAGGTGCAGGGCCAAACTCCGAATGTGTTTTCCAGTAACCCTGTGAATAGGTACAGCCATCCTCGATAGTGACTGTGAATGAGCATTCGGCTGTGTTTCCTGAAGCATCAACAACCTGGTAAGTGACAGTAGTAGTTCCTTTCGGAAACATCTCGCCTGAAGGCAATCCTGATAATAACACCAGGTGCGTATTTTTAACTTCCAGGATATAAGGATTTGGTGTCCAGAAAGGTGGAAGAGAATTTGGAAGGTCATTCCATCTAATGTTCCCGCCAATATTATAATAATTCACATAATCTTCGCCTCCCAGGTTATTGGGTTCACCGGCGTGCCAGTTACTGTATGCAAAGGGTTCTCCTGTGACCCATTTCCACACACCTTCGGTTTCTTCATCGGTCAGGCCGATCCATGGGTTGCTTGCGGCAAAGCCATTGGAAATGAGTGCGTTTACAACAAAATCATTTTCCGAGGCTGAAGTAATGGTAGCCATGTGGCCAACATTTAACTGCGAATGTGCAAAGGCATCAAGCCATGTAAATGATTCATCTGAAAGAAAATAGCTGGTGTTATCCATTGTGCCTATAAGGGTAAAGCCAGGCAACGAAGCCACCGAACAGTTATCACCGAAAAGAACATCATAATCTACCTCGGCTCCGCACTCCCCGGGGTCATTGCCCATAACAATGTCATCCGGGCAAGTGATTGTGGGTGGTTCATCATCAGTTACAACTACTTGCTGAACACACTCGTCTGTGTTTCCGGCATCATCAGTTGCAGTCCATGTGATGGTTGTTATTCCCAGCGGATAAGGGTCGGACAATGCCAATCCATCGCTTCTTACGCCTTCAATGGCAGGATCGCCGCAGTTGTCGGCGGCTGTTGCAGGTGTTATAGCTACTGTTGCAGAACACTCACCGGCATCAGCCGATTGTGTGATGTCGTCCGGGCAGGTGATGACAGGATTTTCAACATCCGGTTCATTTGTTACTTCGATGGAATAATTACTTTGGCAACCGTTGCCGTCAGTAACGGTAAGGGTGTAGGTTCCTGCTGTAAGGCCTGAGATATCCTCGGTTGATTCCCCATTGCTCCATGAGAAAGTGAATGGGGCAATTCCTCCCGCCGGGTTGAAATCAATGGCGCCATTATCATAATCCGGGCAGGTAGGACTAGTTACAATAAATGATCCTTCTTCAGTAAAATCAACAGTAGCGATACAAACAGACTGGTTGTTGACCGCAGCTCCGGTGGCAGCCGTAAATCCCCAGAAAACATTAGCATTACCGCCGAAAATATCACTGACGACATCACCTGTATAATCAATCCTTAGTATACCATCCAGCCAAACCTTAATGTTTTGAGTGGTAGCGTCCCATTTGATTATATACGGGTGATTCGCGCCATTCTCCAGGTTTGGCACTGGGATGGGGCCTTGCAGATTGTTTGGAGTGTTATGATTCACTACCCCATCTCTCATCAATGCGATATGATCTGCAAACGGATCACTTACATTCTGCCAGGTATCAAATTCCACTGCAAGCGAAGGTGAGATACCCTGGTATCCAATTCCTCCTCCAGCGGTTCCCAATCCATTGCAAACCGGTTGCAAAACAAAAGCTATTCCATCGGCACCATTTGCATCCAGTATTCCAAAATTCAGCGTACCGGTAACCTCAAAATCGGAGTTAAGAGTAATCTTGTTCTGAAACCAGACAGATCCAGCCTGAAACGTCAAGGCCGGTGTTAATCGAAAGCAATCGTTGCCGAGGCTGATCGCATTTCCGTTGATCACATATTGCGACCAACCGGTGAAACTGAGTGCTAAAAGACAACCTATTAAAATAGGTTTCAGTAATTGTTTTTTCATAAAAATAAAATGTTTGAGACATGCCTACTCTGTTAAAAGGATTTTCGGCTTCCTCCTTAATTAAAGCTGTTCAAAAGTACTTCGGAACGGAGGCCAGGGGATAGGACTTTTCTTGCAAAAGATGGTAATTTTCACGCATCATCATCTGCAAAGGCTGACTTTCACACTAAAGCAGTGATAGAATTTCGCAATGCCAGGAAATTTAAAGTAACGTTTTGTTAATAATTTCGTCAAACATAAAACCTAATGTTTTTGGCATTGGAATTGCTTGATTCCGTAAAATAAAACCTTCGCTATGAAAACAAAACTTACACCCAACGTCTTTTTAATGTTAGTCATTACAGGGCTCATCAGTTTCACATTTTCATCCTGCGATCCCGACGACTTCAACTGCATAAGGGGCAAAGGAACCGTTTTCACCGAAACACGCAACACCCCCGATTTTATATCGGTTGACCTCAGGGTTCCTGCAACCGTAACCATTACGCAAGCTGATAATATTAGCGTGGAAGTGAAAACATTCGACAACCTGCTTCCTGAAATACTTACTTATGTGAACGGAAGTACGCTCATCATCGAAAACGACCATTGCCTCAATGTCAGGAACGACGACATTGAAGTGTTTATCTCCGCTCCCGATTTCTCGAAGCTGAAGGTAAGTGGCTCCGGTGAAATCATTTCAACAAATATGCTGGATGTTGCTGATATTGACCTGAACCTGAGCGGATCAGGCTCCATAGATGTGGGTTTGATCACCGCGATGGCCAATAGCAGGGTTTCGGGTTCCGGAAGCATTTGGATCGAAGGCGAGGCTTATGAACATAATATCGAAATCAGCGGATCGGGCAATATTTACTCATTTCCGTTTTATACTGAACGTACCAATATCACAGTGAGCGGTTCAGGAAACTGCGAAGTAAGAGTTTCTGACCGGCTGGATGTGAACATCAGCGGCAGCGGAGTGGTGAAATACAAGGATTATCCTGACATTAGCTCGGTGATCACCGGATCGGGAAAAATTATCAATGCCAATTAAAATGGCTCAAAGTTAGCAACCTCACCAAAAAATCTCAACAGCTTGAATCTTGTCATCCTGATCCGCCGCGGCGGAGAAGAATGACAAAAAACAGCAAAATCAGGGGTTTTGAGACATCCTCTTTAGGGGCAAAATGAGTCTTCAATGTGTGCTCAAGATTTAGAATTCTACTTTTCACCACGGGTCTGATCCAGGCCTGCTTTTCCGTTATTCACCTGCTGATTTCCGTAGTTCACAGCCGAAAGTTTGGCTGATGCAATCAACGACTATATCTTTGTCCTGCTAGAATCAATCAATTTTGCATCCAGGCTTTTGAACCGGAGCAAGTTGAAAATAATATCTTGTACTATGAAAATCCTCAAAATAGTAAGAACCGTCTTTTTGTTGTCGATCATCATTCTACCTTTCCTGACCCTGAAAGCACAAGATCCCCGAGAAATTATCCGCCAGATGGAAGATAAAATGCGGGGCGAAGCTTCCTACGCTGAAATGACAATGACTTCGGTGAGGCCACGCTTTACCCGCGAAATCTCAATGAAATCATGGAGCCTCGGCGAAGATTATGCACTTATCCTCATTACAGCGCCAGCCCGCGACCAGGGCACCGCTTTCCTGAAAAGAGCCAATGAAATCTGGAACTACGTGCCCGGCATTGACCGCACGGTAAAAATGCCGCCTTCCATGATGTCGCAATCCTGGATGGGTTCGGATCTGACCAACGACGACCTTGTACGCGGGGTTTCTACCATTGACGATTACACCCACACCTTGCTCCGGACAGAAACTATGGACGGGCATGAATGCTATGTGATTGAGATGATCCCGAAACCCGATGCTCCTATTGTGTATGACAAAGTGGTTTATTGGATCTCAAAAAAATACATGCTGCCGGTGAAGGTTGAGAATTTTGATGAATTTGGCGAACTGGCCAGCACCATCAATTTCAAGGACATAAAAACCATGGGCGGCAGGGATGTACCGGCGGTTCTTGAAATCATTCCGGCAAGCAAACCCGGCCACAAAACCATTCTTACAACCACAAAAGCTGATTATCAGATTGATCTTTCTCAAAACTTTTTTACGCTTCAAAACCTTACAAACGTCAGGTAATTGCATCAATAAAATCTTTTTACCATGAAACTTCTCTTCATCCTGGCCTGGCGCAATTTATGGCGGAACCGCAAGCGTTCCATGATCACTATAAGCTCAGTGCTGTTCGCGGTGCTGCTTGCCATCGTTTTCGATTCCATGGAAAGAGGATCGTACGAACGCATGATTGACAGCATGGTGAAGTACAGTACCGGTTATATCCAGATCCAGGATGTAATGTATGAAGAAGAACCTTCAATTGATAACAGTCTGTTGTTCGACGAACAGCTTACAGACTTAATTAACGAATACAGCAGCGATATTGCTTACACCGTGCCCCGCATTCAGAACTTTGCCCTGGCGGCCACCGAAACCCAGACACGTGGAACAATGGTGATGGGAATTGATCCAGAACTTGAGATCAGGCTTAACGATCTTACTGACAACTTAGTTTCAGGTGAATTTCTGAACCGTGATGATGGTGATATTTTGCTGGCCGAAGGCCTTGCAGGAATCCTGGCGGTGAACGTGGGCGACACACTCGTTCTTCTTGGCCAGGGCTTCCAGGGTTCAACAGCTGCTGGAAAATACAGGATCAAAGGTCTGGTTGATATGAAAATCCCTGAAATGAATAACAACGCCATCTATATGACCATTGAAACCGCCCGCTGGTTTTATATGGCCGAAAACAGGCTTACTTCTCTCATTATCATGCCGGTGAACCCAAGATCCAGTGAACAGCTTGCCGCTGAACTTCGTGAGAATATTGACACAGAATGGTATAGCGTGCTTACGTGGCAACAAATGCTGAAAGACCTGCTGGCGCTCATGGAATTCGACACAGCAGGCTCAAAAGTCATGATGATGATCTTATACATCGTTATTACCTTTGGCTTGTTCGGAACCATACTTACCATGATGATTGAGCGGCAGCGCGAGTTTGCAATGCTTATTTCATTGGGCATGAAACGGTCGCGGCTGGCGCTGGTATGTTTTCTCGAATCAATTTTTATCTCTTTTACCGGTGTGCTGGCGGGAATTATCGCTGCAATTCCAATTGTGGCTTATTTCCATTTCAACCCCATTAAGTTGAAAGGCGAAATGGCTGAATCCATGCTGGATTATGGTTTTGAACCCTTGATGCCTTTTTCTTCTGACCCGAATATTTTTCTGAACCAGGCCATGATTGTTCTGACATTCGCATTCCTGGTAGGATTGTACCCAATATACCGGGTGTATAAGATCAATATCGTGGAAGTGAAACAACAATAATTAAAAATCCCAGGCCACTGGTTTATTCTGCATACGAACGTGGAAATAAAACAAAAAATGAAAACATTGCTGAAAATATCATGGCGCAATATCTGGCGCAATCCCAAGCGAAGCATGGTGATGATCATTGCGATTACTTTGGGGCTGTGGGCAGGCGTTAGCGTAAGCGCGCTTATGTTCGGACTGCTTGATCAGCGCTTCAAAACCAGTATTGAGCAACATGTTTCCCATCTGCAAATACACAATCCCGAATTCCTGAAAGACAATAACGTGAAGTATGGTATCGCTGAATCGGAATCCCTAATGGCAGCCGTTTCGTCCGATCCTGAAATAAAAACTTTTTCGGGTCGCACTATCGTAAACGGAATGCTTGCCACCGCTACACTCACACGTGGAATTAATATCATTGGTATTGATCCGCTGGCCGAAGCCAACACAACCGGACTGGATCGAAATATTTTTGAAGGAACTTACTTCGTTGAAAGCGGAAGGAATCCGGTACTTATCGGGAAAAAATTGGCTGAGAAAACTAAATTGCAGATTCGTTCACGGCTGGTGCTGACGTTTCAGAACAAGGATGGAGAACTGGTTTCGGCATCATTCAGGGTGGCAGGAATTTTTCAAAGTGCCAACACTATGTTGGACGAACGCAATATATACGTATTGCAAACTGACATCATAGGCTATATAGGGCATGATGAAACCATCAACGAACTGGCAATTGTTGCGCATGACCTTGAAACGGTAAATGGCCTCAGCGAAAGTTACAGTCAACGATTCCCCGGATTAAGTGTACGCACCTGGGCAGAGATTTCCCCTGAACTCAGTTATATGCAGGAAATGTCCGAGTCCATGTTGATGATCATTTTGGCGATCATACTTTTTGCCCTTGCTTTTGGTTTGGTGAACACAATGCTGATGTCTGTTTTCGAACGCGTTCATGAACTGGGCATGCTCATGGCTGTAGGTATGAACCGCAAAAAAGTATTTGGGATGATCATGTTTGAAACATCATTCCTTACATTTCTGGGAGCTATGGGAGGCATGTTGTTTGGGTTCTTAACAACGCAATTCTTTGGCCGTACAGGAATCAATCTGGCAAAGGTTGGAGGCGACTCACTCCATAGTTTCGGGTTTCCATCAAAGATTTACCCATCCCTCAATGCAGATTTTTTCCTGATGCTCACAATGTTGGTGATCATCACGGCATTTTTGACTTCCATTTACCCCGCTATGAAAGCATTACGGCTGAAACCCGCTGAAGCAATAAGAAAAGAATAAGATCCAATCAGAAAATTATACGATCATGAAAATCATACAAACTGAGCAGCTAACAAAAATCTACAACGATAAATCCTTGCCCGTAAGAGCATTGAACAAAGTTGACCTGGCTTTTGAGAAAGGCGAATTCACGGCAGTGGTAGGCCCATCAGGCAGCGGTAAAACAACCTTCCTTAATATGATTGGCGGACTCGATAAGCCAACCGAGGGCAAAATCGTTATCAATGATACAGACATCACGGCGCTTTCCGATTCAAAACTTATTGACTTCAGGCTGCACAATATTGGTTTTGTGTTTCAATCATACAATCTGCTGCCGGTTCTCACCGCAAAGGAGAATGTCTCTTTCATCATGTTGCTGCAAAAAACCAACGCCGCTGAGATGGAAGCCAGGGCTACTGAACTGCTCAAACAAGTCGGGCTTGAAGACAAGATGAATGTGAGACCCACGAAACTTTCGGGCGGGCAGCAACAACGTGTGGCGGTTGCAAGGGCGTTGGCTTCGAAGCCAAAATTTATCCTCGCCGATGAACCTACGGCCAACCTGGATACCGAATCGGCATTCAACTTGCTCGATATCATGGCCAGACTCAACAAAGAAGAAAAAGTAACACTCATTTTCTCCACCCACGACCAACGTGTGATTGATCGCGCACGAAGGGTGATAACGCTGGTGGATGGCGCCGTGGCACGGGATGAGTATTTTGAGAGATAGAGGAAAGGTTGAGGATGAGGAGAAGGCGGAGGAGAAGGAGAAAGGGAGAAAGGGAGAGGTGGGGAGACTAAGAGATCACTTCTTACACTGTACTTCTGAAGTATGATAAGAAATGATATTATTCAGATGAGAATTATGGAGAATACAGTAGTCATAAAAAATACAGCAGTTTTGCTTGCGTTTTTCGCTATAGTTACAATAACTTCTGCGCAGACTTTTGGTTCGGGGGAGAATCCGCCGTTAATATTTCGTGGTTATGTGAAGGAAATGCCGGCGCTGCAATTTGGAAAAGGTTTTACTGATCCTTCATTCATGAATATTTTTCAGAACCGCCTGAACTTCAGATGGAACATTACAAAGGATCTCCATTTCGCTGCCGAAGGGCGCAACATGGTTTATTACAGCAAAATGTTTCAGAATAACCTGATATTCAAGGATCTTCTTGAAATGGACGCAAGCTATTTCGATATGTCTTCTGCATGGCTGCATGAAGGTTCCTGGATTGCCCACTCCATGGTTGACCGCCTGTATGTTGACTGGCAACAAAGCAACTGGCAAATGCGTGTTGGCCGGCAGCGCATCAACTGGGGCGTGAACATGGTTTCGAACCCCAACGACCTCTTCAACACTTATTCATTTTTTGATTTTGATTATGCAGAACGTCCTGGAACAGATGCGTTGAGGTTGCAGCATTATTTTGGGGATATGTCGAAGGCGCAACTCGCCATAAGTCCTGGCAGGAAAAAAGAAGAGATGGTGGCAGCAATAATGATTAATCTCAACCGCTGGAATTATGATTTTCAAACCCTGGCCGGATATTACAACAACCGTCTTGCTTTGGGCGCCGGCTGGGCCGGCCACATCGGCGGAGCCGGCTTCAAAGGTGAAGCTACCTGGTTTTACGACCTCAAACGGCGAGCAGGTGTTAAACGCGGAAACCTCGTTGCTGCCAGCGGCGTTGATTACATGTTTGGTAGCGGAACTTTTGTGGTGCTTGAATTTCTTTATAACGGAGGTTACAAACGCACACCGGATAAAATCATGCTTATCACGCAACCACTTCAGGCAGATAACCTCATGTTTTCCGAATTTGCTGTCACATTAAGCGCCCAGCATCCGTTGTCAACCATTGTACAGGGCAGACTGGCCATCATGGCTTTACCGGATATTGAAGCTGGATTTATAATGCCCAGTATAAGCTACTCCGTTGTAACCAACCTTGATTTGGGTTTTGTCGCTCAGATTTTCATTGGTGGAAATGATTCCATCTTTGAAGAAGCCGGATCGTCGTGGTTCGCATCACTGAAATACTCGTTTTGACAATTAGTGGTTAGTGCTTTTGGAAATGACAGGATTCCCTTTGATACATTTAAGTTTTTTTGCCTGCTCAAGTGAAGCAAAAATATCTGCACAAATCTGCTCCTCTCCTACCAGGTGGTGAATGTTGTTCTTCACCAAAGTTTCATAAACCTTTGGGTTCGCACCGGATAAAATAATCCTGATTCCCTGGTTCTGAGCCTTCTGAATAAAACTCCGGAGATTGTTGATTCCGGTTGTATCAATAAAAGGCACTCGCCGCAGCCGGATGATCCTTATTTTGGGCAGTTTGCTAACCTGCTTTTCAGCTTCTTCAAATTTGTTGGCAATCCCGAAGAAAAAGGGCCCGCGTATCTCAAAAACTTCAACGCCTTTTGGTATCTCAAGCATTTCGCCTTCGTCGAATTTTTCCGAACGCTCATCCTCCACTTCTTCATTTAAAACCTCGACATCGGTGGTTTCTATCACCCTTCGTAAAAACAGGAATACTGCCAGCAGCAATCCAAATTGTATGGCAACGGTAAGATCAATAAGCACCGTAAGTAAGAAGGTAGTAAGCAATACCGCAACTTCACTCTTGTTGTTCTTCAGCAATCCTTTGAAGGAGCGCCATTCGCTCATGTTATAGGCTACGATCACAAGAATTCCGGCAAGGCAACTCATAGGGATGAGTTTGGCCCATTTGCCAAAAAATAAAAGGATCAACAACAAAACAACTGCATGAATAATACCCGCAACCGGTGTTTTCCCTCCATTGCGGATGTTTGTCATGGTGCGGGCAATGGCGCCGGTGGCAGGAATTCCACCAAATAGCGGTGTAACAATATTCGCAATTCCCTGGGCTACAAGTTCGGTGTTTGAACGGTGCCGTCCCCCGATAGCTCCATCAGCCACCATGGCCGACAGCAGCGATTCAATGGCTCCCAGCATTGCAATTGTAAATGCCGGAACAAAGAGCATCCGGAAAGTGGAATAATCAATGGCAGGGATATGTGGCGCCGGAATAGTAGCCCGTATTTCTCCAAACCTGCTACCAATGGTTTCAACCGGAAGATTGAAAAGCGTTACTGCAAGCGTAGTAAGAACAAGAGCAATCAGGGTACCGGGAACTTTCTTGTTGATTTTAGGCCAGAGCAATGCAACTGCCAGCGTGAACAATGCAATTCCCAGGGCATACAGGTTTACCTGGTTGAGGTTCTGAAAATAATAAATCCATTTTTCAACAAAGCCAGCCGGTACGTTGCCTTCGGCAATCATACCAAAGAAATCCTTGATCTGCGAAGAGAATATGACAACGGCAATTCCACTGGTAAACCCAACCACGATTGGATAAGGCATAAATTTGATGATGGTTCCGAGCTTCAATAATCCCATGGCAACCAGCATTACACCGGCCATGATTGTAGCAATGATCAGGCCCTCAACACCAAACTGTTCAACGATGCCATACACAATCACAATAAATGCTCCGGTAGGGCCACCAATCTGGACCTTGCTTCCGCCAAGAAATGAAATGAGGAACCCGGCAATGATGGCGGTGATCAAACCTCGTTCAGGTGATACGCCGGATGCAATACCAAAGGCAATGGCCAAAGGGAGCGCTACCACGCCAACAATTACTCCGGCTCCCAGGTCGGATAAGAAAGTGCTGAGCTTATAATCCTTCAGGGTTGTGAAAATTTTCGGGTGGAAGGATTGTGCGAACCAATGCTGAAATGAATTGGAATTGAAAAGGGCTTTTGCACTTTTAAGCATGACAGGGAGTTAAAAATTTCGCTGCAAAAGTAATTGAATAAACCAGATGTGTTATCAGGAAATAATCCATTGTTTTTGCGCTAACGAAATTTCAGAAACCAAGGACGAAATATCCTGTGGTTGAGGGTCATATAGTACCTTATCAGCGAGTTTTTCGAGCCATAAGCTGTAAGGTTTTTCCTTTTGCCCCCTGCTACTTTTTAGATAAATGAAAAGCCCTGGTTCAATAAAGCGCCGTAAACTTCTTGATTCGCAAACAATCAAGTGGTCCGCCGGAACCATCTTTAAGAATGCATTCCATGCCGCCTCTACTGCATGATCCCTGACCTGAATGTAAAACGATCGGGTTGCCCCGGCTTCAAGCATTTTTAATGTGTCTTTGGGTCGGCCGCTACCCATCTCTTCATCAATCGTAAAATACCCTGCGCTGAGCAATTCATGTTCGCCATGATACCCTTCGTTATTTTGATAAATGCTTGTGACTTTTAATGAGATAACCGGTTCAACAGATGCAGCAGCACTGATAATCTCACATAGCAATGTAGTTTTACCAATATGGCGGGAGTTGCCTCCAACCAGCAGTAAATTGTTTATTTTTAGCATAGTGGCCAGGTTTGAAAAAACTGCAAAATTAATCGTCTGGTTATTATTTACTATAACCGGATTGCACATAAATAAAAAACCCGGACCTGTTTGGATCCGGGTTCAAGATTATCTGCGCACTCATCTGGTGCTTACTACAAGATATTTTGAGGCTTTCCAGAATTGCTCCGGATCTTTGATGACAAGCTTTTCGATAGGATTCTCACCTACTAACTCGTAGCTACCGGCAGGATGTGCAGTTACAACTTCCACCTTGCTGGCATTGGTTATAATTTCAGTAATTTGACGCATATCAGCTTCTGTAAACTCATTTTTAATGAAGTTCTCAGCCGGAATAGTAGTCTTTCCAATTCCCATAAAGCCACCCTGGCGGTCAATGATACCTTTATCATCCAATTCGCTTCTCTCACCCACAACGTACCATACCTTATTCATGTCAACTATCTTTTGATCAATCATTGCTGTTTTTCCCGTACTTTCAGTCTCAAGATCAGCAACCCTTACGTTCAGGTTTTCAATCTCTATATTCAGTCTGCCCAGGTTATCTTTAAGCTGAGCAATTTCCTGTTCCTTGGTAGCAACAGTTTCATTCATCCGTTCAACAGTTTTGTTGAGATCCGTAACCTTCAGGCTGGAATTTTTCACCTGCACATTCAGGCGGTTCACAAGTTCCTTGTTTTTGTCCATTAACTGGTTGATTTCAGCAATACTTTGGTTGATGCGGTCTTTTACATCGGCTTTCATTTCCTGTGAATCGCCGGTTTGATCAGCAATCAATGACTCCTTTGCTCTGACTGTTGCAAGATTTTCTTCAATTTCATTGAGTGTTTGAAAAAGGGCATTGATAGCTGTTTCTTTTTCCTGAGCTAACTGAGTAAGGCGCAAGCTGTCAGCCTGCAAGCTTTGAATGTGTGCCGTTTGTTTTTTGTTTTCGCAACTAAAAAACAGTGGTAGCACAGCTAGTGATAAAATTAGGAACTTTTTCATTTTTCTTTTGTTTTGTTAATTATTAAAACCCCCTTGATTAATACTGGATATGTATATGGAATGACATTGGCATTAAATACCATGCCAGAATAATCATGCAAGGTCCTAATTGCAGGAAGTTTAAGTTATTAACCAACGCCAGACAACGAACCAATATTACCATCGAAACATCATTTTACCTCCTGAAAGTTTGTAAATATAGAAATAAAACCTCAAGATGGGGAAATAATCCTCGTAGCAACCAGCTTTTTAGAGAATTAAAGATCAGAACACAAAGCGGCTGGGTTTATAGCCTGAGGCCTTTAAAATTTCCCTGGAATCAGGCGCTGATAAAAGCTTGCTGTGGACATCGTCTGGGCTGTTATCCGCATAGGCCTTTACTATCTGCCATCCAACCCATAATGCTGCCCGGGCGGGTGAATCATTATGAAACGCTGTGGTGAAAGGTCCATCGTTAATAAAGCGGTTAATTACAAGAGGATCGGATGAAAATAGCAACTCGTTTTCTATAAAATAAGCCCACATATTGCTTTCATTTTTTTTGCACCACTTAATATCTTCAACTGTGTAGCCCATCTTGTATTCGTCGGCAATCCAGGGCAAAAAAGTATCAAGGAAATAAAGGATCTTACCTTCATCGATCATTTTGTCAAGCATGTTTTCGGAAAATGCCGGTTTTATAAAAACATTACGGATGATCATTTCAATACAATCGGCCAGCAGATAATCTATTTGCATCTGCCTGATTTTGTATTGCGGGATGCCAACCATACGGTACATCTCATACGATTCTCCCAAATACATATCAATAGCAATAATCAATTCTGTGCCGGTATACTTCACGGGCATTTCATAGAACAAACCGGAAACATAAGAATACACCATTGGAGGTTGCCACTCAGGGAAATAATAGCGGATATGCTTAAATGCCAGTGTCAGATCATCTTCCAGAAACCCAAGCTCAGGGAAGGCGCTCATCGTTTCCGCATAGATTTGCCTGATAGCGGTATCCGTAACAAACTCTTGTATCTGAAGTATCGCATCAGCATCTGAAAGATCGGCATTAAGAAAAGGAAGAAAAGAAGGCTGAAGCCGTATGAGTTCGGCCCCGGTATTATTGGTATCAATTGAAAACAGAGCTTTTTCGTAGCGATTTATTGTTACTTCGAGCATTTCAACTTTTATTGCTTCTTTATTGACTTTTCCTTTGCGGGAACAAGCAGTAGAACCGAATAAAATAGCAATGAAAAGGATAGCAAAAAGCAGACTAATATAATTGGAGTGCCTCATTTCACGGTAACGATCAAAATTAAAGTTCATGCAAAAACAGGGGGTGCTGTTTAGAATATTTTCCAGCCAAGGCTCACATTGAACAATGAGTTTCTCAACTCAATACCCTCAATAGCTGAAATATTGCTAAGTCCAATTTCATATCGCACATCGAGGGTAACCATGAGTACATCCAGCCCAATGCCACTTTGTATGCCCCACATGGCATCTTTGATTTTCTCAGGATCGAGGCGTTCAAAACTATCGCGCATAACAATATCCTTATCTAAAATAAAGGACATGGAAGGGCCAATCATAATTCTGAGATTTGCAGCTTTCAGGTCAAGCACCTTAGAGCCAATTAAAAAAGGTATCTCAACTGTTGACAATTCAATTTCCCTGGTATGAAAGAAATCATTCTGGCTGAAAATACCACCCTTTGTTGTAAAATTAGCTTCAGGCTGAATGAATACTTTGTTGCCCAGCCGTAAAAATATCCCGCCATGTATATTGGCTGCAAATGCTTCCTTAATTTGATATTTATCAGTTGTAAGCGTGGTTGTTGTGAACCCGACTTTGGGGCCAAGGCTGAAGAATGATTGTGCATTGAGCAAGCTTACAGATAACAGTGCGATGATAAGAACAGCAATTTTTTTCATATTGAAGTAATTATGTGAAAAAAAGCGACGCAATATACAAATATTAATATTTACTAAAAGCAAGCTTTATGACAATTCCGGCTTAATAACGATTTTTTCTGAAGATTGTTATTCTTAGCAAGCATCTTGCCAAAACATGGAATATATTTGTACTTTTAACGCCGGAACCACATTTAAACTCAAAAAGTATGAACACATCCATGAAACCAATAGCATTAATCCTTTTTATCGTCTCATTCACAAACCTGCAGCAAGTGCAGTCGCAGAACACTACTAATCAAACCCGTGAACTTAAGCCGGTTTTTGGGTTCAGGATGGCACCAAATGTTGGCTGGATCAGGGGAGATGAAGCAAGTTATGAAAACGATGGCGCTACGGTTGGCTTTTCATGGGGTTTTATTGCTGAATTTCCGGCAGCTGAGAATTATAGTTTTGCAACGGGCTTTAATATTCTTTTTAATGGCGGGAAATTAAAATACCCTCATCAGATTCAAGGTTTAGGCGATGGCAGCCTCGCAAGAAAATATAATCTTAAATACCTGGAGTTGCCCATGATGCTGAAATTGCGCACGACCGACCGGGGCGGACCGATTTTCTACGGACAAATTGGTCTGGGCCTTGGTGTGCTGCTTGATGCCAGAGGCACCGATGTATTCACATATTCGGGTGGAACTTCAGAATTCGATAAAGAAAAAATATCAGAAGAAATCAGGTTGTTCAGAACCGCACTTCTTTTCGGGCTTGGTGTTGAATATCCACTTGGCCCATCATTAAAAGCCATCGGCGGACTTGCGCTTAACAATGGATTCTCGGATATTCTCAAGGGATCGAATCTTGTTGATAGCAGTGTGAGCCACAAAGCATTTGCAAATTTTATTGAGCTAAACATCGGATTATTGTTTTAGCCTGAATAATTCACACCACCAAGACGCAACGACGCTAAGATTTGATTTAAAAAAGAATAAGAGAACGTTGATTGCAACAAACATCATTATCTCTTTTTCAATTAAGTGACTTATTCTTGAGGCCTAAGAGGTTTGACGCGAAGATTTATTGATAAAACAGGTTAGAATCAATTACACAATACCTCCTATGGGATGAAAATAGCACTGGCTCAGCTCAACTTCAGGATTGGCGATTTTGATTACAACATCAACAAAATAAAGGTTCATATTGAGAAGGCCAGGCTACTTGGTGCGCATCTTATCGTGTTTTCTGAACTCTCGGTTGCTGGTTATCCCCCCCAGGATTTTCTCGGCTTTGACGATTTCATTGAAAAATGCAGGCTTGCTGTTCTTGAAATAGCGCAGGTTTGCCAGGGAATTGCAGCTATCGTAGGCTATCCTGAGCGAAATACTGACAGCAAAGGAAAAAACCTGCTTAACACCGCCGCAGTGCTTTTCAATGGCAAAATCTTTGCCCAGGTTCACAAAACCTTATTGCCTACTTACGATGTGTTCGACGAATACCGCTACTTCGAACCCAACCGGGTTTTCAATATTGTGAACCTTCCATTCGGGAAAATGGCACTTACGATCTGTGAAGATTTATGGAACGTCAGCGATTATCCCTTATACGTGAGATCGCCGATGGAAGAACTCATTTCTATGCAACCGGAAATTGTAATTAACATAGCAGCTTCACCATTCCATTATAACCAGGCAGTGGATCGCACAGAAACGCTGAAGCGCAATGCACTTAAATACAAGCTTCCGGTATATTATGTGAACCAGGTAGGCGCCCAAACCGAGTTGATTTTTGACGGTGGTTCGATGGCCATTGACCAAAAGGGTGAAAAAGTTGGTCAACTTGCATATTTCTCAGAAGACTTCCGTGTTTTTGATACCAAAGATCCTTCAGGTTCAGATGAAGAGTTCACAATTCCAAAACGTGAAAAAATGGAATTGATCCATGATGCCCTTATCCTGGGCATCCGTGATTATTTCGCAAAATTGGGGTTAACAAAAGCTATCATTGGGCTTTCAGGTGGCATTGATTCAGCGCTCGTACTTGTGCTGGCTGCCAGGGCGCTGGGAAAAGAGAATGTAATGTCGTTGCTGATGCCATCGGGTTTCTCATCCGATCATTCAGTGAATGATGCGGTTGCTCTTGCACACAAGCTTCAAACGCCATACGAATTAATACAGATTGAGAATACTTTTCAAATGCTGTTAACTGATCTGAAGCCATTTTTCAAGGCCAAACCATTCGATGTTGCCGAAGAAAACATCCAGGCACGAATCAGGGCAGTTTTATTGATGGCTTTCGCCAATAAGTTTGGGTATATTCTCTTGAACACCTCCAACAAAAGTGAAGCAGCCGTTGGTTACGGAACCCTTTACGGCGATATGTGCGGGGGAATTTCAGTGTTGGGCGATGTGTATAAAACAGAGGTGTATGAACTTGCCCGCTTCATCAACCGGCATGAAGAAATAATTCCAGTAAATATTATAAACAAACCCCCGTCAGCAGAATTACGCCCCGATCAGAAAGATTCGGATTCATTGCCACCGTATGAATTGCTGGATAAAATTCTGTTTGCCTATATCGAAGAATTCAAAGGCCCGGAGGAAATTATTCAATCCGGGTTCGAACCAAATGTGGTAGGCAAGGTGTTGAACCTTGTAAATAGCAGCGAATGGAAAAGGCATCAGGCACCACCCATACTAAGGGTTTCGCCCAAAGCTTTTGGTTTTGGAAGACGCATGCCTATTGCAGCTAAATACCTGGCTAAAAGCTGAATTTACATTTTGGCCAAACCTAGCCTTCAGTCAGATAAGGGGATCAGGCTTCTTCGACAGCTTTAATCTCCGGAACTGAACGTTTCATGGCTTCTTCAACGCCACTCTTAAGGGTCATACGGCTGTAAGGGCATGAACCACAAGCGCCCTGAAGCTCAACCTTTACGATATTGTCGGAAGTTAATTCCACAAAATGAATATCACCACCATCCGCCTGAAGATAAGGCCTTACCTGTTCAATTACATTTTGCACCTTGTTAATCAGATCCACATTTGTGTTCATAATAACTGTTGTTTTAGTTGTTTTCTGTTTATTAAATAGTTCCAATATTCTGTAAGCCAAGAGTTTTGAACCCGAGAGGTTTGTTCTAACGATTCATTTGAACCAGCTTAGTTGGAGGCAAGGTTGCATTACGGATAGCGATCTGCTGGGCGGTCGCCTCAGCCATTGCCATGAATGCTTTTGATGCAGAAGAACTTTCATCAAGAACGATTGGACTGCCGAAATCACCAGATTCCCTGACACCCTGCACCAACGGAATTGAGCCAAGCAGTGGTACACCAAGTTCTCTGGCCAGTTTTGCTCCGCCATCCTTACCAAAAATGAAATACTTGTTATCAGGCAGTTCAGCGGGTGTGAACCACGCCATGTTCTCAACGAGCCCTAAAATGGGAACGTGTATATTTTCCTGCTGGAACATGCCAATTGCTTTACGGGCATCGGCCAGGGCGATTTCCTGTGGTGTTGTAACGATAACAGCGCCGGTAACAGGCAATTGTTGAACAAGGGTCAGGTGAATATCGCCGGTACCCGGAGGCAGGTCAATGATCATATAATCCAGATTTCCCCAGTCGGCTTCGGTAAAAAGCTGGGTTAAAGCACTTGAAGCCATAGGGCCACGCCAAATCAGAGCTTTTTCTGACTCGACAAAAAAACCGATTGACAACAATGAAATTCCATATTTGTTGAGCGGTATTACTTTCGACTTGCCATCAACCTCCATAGCCACAGGCTTCACATTCACTAAATCAAACATCAGCGGGATAGACGGGCCGTAAATATCAGCATCAACAAGGCCTACTTTCGATCCGCTTTTTGCCAGGGCTACAGCCAGGTTCACGGCAATGGTAGATTTACCTACCCCACCTTTGCCTGATGCTACTGCAATAATGTTCTTAACACCTTTCAGCATTTCATCGGCCTTGTTTCTGCGACTTGTAACCCGTGAGGTTAACTCAACATCTACTTCGGCCTCCGGATCAATATATTCGTGAATGGCATCCACACAGTCGCGTTGCATGCGATGTTTCATTGGGCAGGCCGGAGTTGTAAGCACGAGTTTAAAAGCTACTTTCTTGTCTTCGATTACGATGTCCTCAATCATTTTCAAGGTAACCAGGTCCTTCTTCAAATCAGGATCTTCCACATGACTTAGCGCCTTTAAAATGTCTTGTTCAGTATAGCTCATATTGAGTAATGTTGTATTAATTTAGAATTGGTAAAAATAACATTTTTTTAACACTCAGCCGGTCTCTCTAAAAAATTAGTGGTTTTGCGTGGGGTAAGGAAAGCATGGAGTAAAGGAGTGATGGAGTGTTAACTGGTTAATTGGTTGGAGTTGGAGTAATGGAGTAATGTAATTATTAATTCAAAATTCAAGATTTAAGATTCGTAAATCAACAAACGACAGCTTTTTTGAATTTGAAATTTTGGAATTTGGGTCTTGGGATTTGGAACTTGGGTCTTTGATCTTAAGTCTTGTTCAGCGTGCTTAATAATTGTTGAAATGCCAGTTCAGGGCTTACTTGGTTCACATCCCAGCAATTGATCGGATCGGCTTCGAATTTCTCAGTAACTGCCTGCTCAAAACTTGTTCTTACAGCCAAGATCATGATAGAAGGTGGGTTGTGTAATAACCGGAAAATTGCTTCGGCCCAACCTTTACCATTGAGTTCAAACCCTCCAACTTCGTCAATAAACACTATAGCTTGTTTACCTTCGGAAGTTTTAAGGATTTGATAGCCAAGCTCCATGCCTTTTTGTTTAAAGAAGAAACGATGGAACTGCTCATCATTTACTTCTGAAACCGTATTGCAAAGGCGTTCTCTTTTCAATCCGTTTATCTCAACTATATCAAAGCCATCCCGGATTCCATTCTTCCAGTATCCTTCAGCATAGAATCCTCCACATTCATATCCTGATGTGATCAAAAGGGCTGCAAGCTTTTTGACAAAAGTAGTTTTGCCAACACCCTGATCGCCTGTTATAAAGCAAATAGATGTTTTCATTTGGATCATGGAATAAATATGCAACTGTCGCCGTAGCTTAAAAACCTGAATCCTTGTTGTAATGCGAATTGATAAGCATTCTTCCATTCCGGTCCAATCAATGCTGCCACCAGCAGCAGCAGGGTGCTTTTTGGTAAATGAAAATTTGTGATCAGACCCTTACAGATTCTGAATTGATAACCCGGTGCGATCAGCAATCCTGTTGATGCCTGCAAAATATTGGTGACTGATTCGTCCATAAAATTGAGCAGTGCTTTGAGTGCAATTTCAACGCTGCAGTTGTGATCAGTCCCATCATAAGGTTCCCATTGTTCTGTAACGAGACGGGTCTGCGCACTTTGCCTGCTTATCCTGGCTCCGAGCCAATAAAGGCTTTCAAGTGTTCGCATTGAAGTTGTACCAACAGGAATTACAGGATTGTTCTGGTGCCTGATCAGTTGCAAAATCAAATCACGGTTAACAGCATAATGTTCATGATGCATTTCGTGGCCACCAATGTTTAGAGCACTCACCGGTTTGAACGTACCAGCACCTACATGCAGCGTCACCCATTCAAATGAAACTTTATTTGCTTTTAACGATTTCATTATGTTTTCTGTGAAATGTAGCCCGGCAGTTGGTGCAGCCACGGAACCTTGTTCGCGCGCGAAAATGGTCTGATAGCGCAATGCGTCTACATCTTCATCAGCCCTGTTAATATAAGGTGGAAGTGGAATATGGCCGGCAGCTTCCATTACCTCAGAAAAAGACATGGAAGGATCATTCCAGGTGAATTGCACATTCACAGTATCTTTTTCGGAAGCAGTTTTTTTTGCCCATATTTTTAAAGGTTTTGCTGGCGTAGGCACTTCGAGCTGTAAAATATCTTCCTTCCATTTTTTCAGGTTGCCAACATAGCATTTCCAGTGACTTTCACTGATAGCTGCGAAAGCTTGCTGCAAATCAATGGTAGGAGCGCTTGGTTCGAGGCAAAATATTTCAATACGCGCCCCGGAGGTTTTATGAAACTCAAAACGTGCCCTGATGACCCGTGTATTATTAAATACGAGTAGTGTGTTTTTTGGTAATAGTGAAGGTAAGTCAAGAAATGATGATTCGGAGATGGAGTTCTTATTGCAGATCAGTAAGCGTGAGGAATCCCTTGTTTCAAGCGGATATTGTGCTATCTGTTCAAGCGGAAGATCATAATCATATTCCTGAATTTGAAGACTTCTGGGATCGTTCATCATTGGTTTTTATGAACGCCAAAAGTATATAATTTCAACGTTTCACTAGTGACCACCACACTTATACACATCACCAAGATCAATTTCCTTTTCGTAATGGTGGATCACATCTTTGAGGTCAACTATTTCAAGCTTATCAATTTTTTTACCGTTCTGCTGGTACCATAGTTCTACATAAAAATCACCCATGCAGTAAAGCTTTACCACATAGTAAATATAAATCCGGCTGATGAGTTCCTTACCGTGTTCCAACACTGCTGCAGCCCTTTCCATCAACGATAAGTCGTAGAATTCCTCTTTGGTGATCATAGTCAGTATTTTTGAAAAGCCTGATTAACAAGTTGCTATCAAGCCATACGCTCAACTTCCTTGCGGTATTTGTTTCGGGTATGATTCAGAATGTCGAGGTTGGTTTTTTTATCGTAAATTCTTACCATGTCAACCACTCCACTTTTGTGGTACGCTGAAGCAAGTGCAGCATCATACACTTTGTGGTCGGAATTATTTTTAACCGATTCTGAAATCTTCTCAAATGTATCCCAGCCAATACCTTTCGGGATGACGACATAATAGGTATCTGAAAGGTCATCATCCTGATAAATGTTATCATCAATTTTTGTGAGATCAAAAAATTTGGTGATCTTGATAAGGCTATCGTAAGTCAACACTTTGCGATGTGGAACAAACTCCAATCCAAATTTGGTATAAAGCCTCAGTAATTCAGGCAGGTGGCTATAGTCGTCTATTTGTATGCGCAGGCAAGGTGCCACCTCATTAGATAGAGTAAGCTTACCAGGAACTGTATCAAAGTGTTGATTAAAGTGTTCTCTAACCTCCATTGTGATCCGGATAATATTATCCTGATCGCTTAATAAATTGTTGCGCAACATGGCAAAAATCCAGCGCGGGAGCAAGTCCTTTTCCTGCGAAGGGATTTCAAAATGATCATAGTAACCTGGAAGAGGGTCTTTGTCCTCGAGCAATAATTCGGCGAAACTCACTTCCCACTCAAGAGATGCCAGTTTTTCTTTTTTCCATAAGGTACCGATTGATTGGATTTTCTCGCTCATACAACTTGTAATAAATGTTCTGAACTATAACAAGCAGAACGGAATAGTGTTTAGTAAACCTAAAACCTGATAAAATTTCTTCAGCCTAAACCGGATTTTTTTCAACTAGGCGAATCTGATCAGCCTTTGATGCTGATTTGTTGAAGTCTTTCGTAGTCAAGAATTTCTATTGTTTTACCAACTGTTGCTATCAGCTTATTCTCTTTAAACTTTTTGAGGATTCGCACAGCACTTTCTTCAGTCATACCCGAAAGTTCGGCTATTTCCCTCCGACTTAGATTGAGTTCAAAAGCATTTTTCCCAAAAACATTATCCGATAAGCATAGCAAAATATCAGCCAATCTACCATAAGACTGTTTTTGAGTCAAACAATAAAAACGCCCGTAAATTTGAGCAGCATGAGCGCTCTGAACGTTAAATACCTCGTTTGCAAACTCAGCATTTGTACGCATAATTCTTTTAAAAATGTTGATATCAATTAATTGAACCGTACTATCAACATAGGTTTGGGCTGAGTAGATAAATATGTTGTTTCCGTCCATCACTGAAGAAAGAGCCACAAATTTTCCCCCGGAAATGATCTTAAGGACAAGAATGTCATTGCAACCTTCAATATACGCTTTTACGAGTCCTTGCTTCAGGAAAATAACATGAGGGGATAGAGAACCCTGCTTACAAATAATTTCATTTTTTTTGTAGGAAAGCTCTACTTTGTTCTTTTCAATCAATTCTATTTCATCTGATGTAAGCTTTTCAAAACATAAACAACTACGACTGGCAATAGTACAACTATTCATAAAAAGGGGCTCAGTCATCTTCCTTAGTTATTTATAATTAATCGCTATTTCATCATTTTGACACTATCAAATGAGATGGTAAAAGTAGTAATTTCTGAGCTAATAACATGCTTAAAGAAAAATGGGTTTGAGTTCAATCATTTTCATAATTGATGTAGATCAACTTTATTTTTGTGTTAGATCATTCATTTCTATGGTGTTAAAACAATTATTCTGATATTGTTATATGGAATTAACTAATGACTTTTGTATTGTTAATTCATTAACAATAAAACTTATTGAAAATATGGAAACAAAATTTGATCTAACACTGGACTGCAAGGGACTTAGCTGCCCTATGCCTATGATGAAACTTGCAAAGACCATGAAGGAATTAAAGTCAGGTCAGGTCCTTGAAATGTTAGGAACTGACCCAGGAACCAAATCCGATTTGCCAAAATGGTGTGAGAAATCAGGCAACATCATGCTGCAAGAAGAAATGCTGGATGGAGGAGTATTCAGATATTTAATTAAAAAGAATTAGGAGGCAAAATGTCTGATACGTCAAAAGAAACGGGCATTTTTGGCCAGCTTTTCGGCACATTTTTTTCAAAACATTGGCCAGTATGGGTTGGCGGAATTACCCTTGGACTACTTAACATTATACTATTTTCAGTTCACAGTCCCTGGGGCGCAAGTGGTGGAATCAATAATTGGGGAGAAAATATTTATAAGGTATTGGGATTTTCTGCTTATTCAGAAGCAGCTTCAACCGGGACCAGTTTATTCGGAATGCTTTGTATCATGCTTGTATTAGGTTCATTTCTCGGAGCCTTATTCTCAAAAGAGTTTGCTTTTAGAATTCCACCAAAAGGAGAAATGGTAAAAGGATTCATTGGCGGTGGGCTTATGGCATTAGGAGCCACCATTGGCCTGGGTTGTACTATAGGATCTTTCTTCAGCGGTGTACCTGCGCTATCTGGTGGAGCCCTGATCTTTACCATCGGTCTCTTTGTTGGAGTTATTCTTGCACTAAAGTACCTCATGTGGGAAATGGAACATTACCCGCAGTTCAGTTCCGGAAAAAGCTATACTTTATTTGCCGTAAAACCCGGTAAAGGTTCCTGGCAGGTTTACATAGGCTGGATATTATTTGCTGCAGTATTACTACTAGCATGGTGGTACTCATCATTTAATCCGATAATGACCTGGTTCGTAATTATTGGTTTATTTATGGGGTTGATCTGCCAACGCTCACGCTTTTGTATCGTAAAAGCATTCAGAGATCCTTTCATGACAGGGGAATCAGATGGATCGGTTGGAGTTATGGCCGGATTGATCATCACCTTGATTGGTTTTACCGCCATCAAATATTTTGGCATCGGAATCAGCGGTGCAGAATTGCGTGCCCGCGAAATGGCGTGGGTGTTTCCACATTTCTGGGGCCGGGCATTATTGGGAGGTTTCATTTTTGGCCTGGGAATGACTGTTGCCGGGGGCTGTGCAGTTGGTACTTTATGGAGAGTCGGCGAAGGCCAGGTGAAATTATGGCTTGCAGCATTAGGATTTGTTCTGCTTTCTCCGCTATCAAACCGCTATATAGTACCTACAGTAAACGACCTTTTTCCACAGGAACTTCGATACAGGTCATTCCTGCCCGATTATATTGGTTATCCCGGAGCTGTAGCACTTGTCATCGGAATTATACTGCTTTGGTATTGGTTCGTAAAATGGAACGAGAAAACAGGAAAGTTTACCGCTTATTAAAATCCTTGCATTTATGAAAAGAACTTTTATAAACTATTTGATGCTGTTTGTGGCTATTACTTTTACCTCGTGCAGTGCTATTTATGAAAATGGAGAAGAATTGGCAGCTTCCATACAAAACAACATCGCTGAAATTTCAGCAGATGAACTGAGAACCAGGATTGAAAACGGGGAGGACTTTTTACTGATTGATGTGCGTCAATCAAACGATTACAAGAATGGTGCAATTCCGGGCGCATTGAACATTCCAAGAGGAGCTCTTGAAATAAGAATTCGTGATGATGAATTCTGGGAAGAAGAATTCCTCTATACTCCAGAGAATGATGCTGAGATCATTTTGTACTGTAAACTGGGCTATCGTGGTGCATTGTCTGCTTTTGCATTACAACAGCTTGGTTTTACCAATGTGAAAAACCTTCATGGTGGAATCCTGAATTGGGATCCCAATATTGACAATAACACACCTAAAACAGCCGGGGGTGGTGGCTGCGGCGAATAGTAAAATGACTTTATTGACGCTAAATAATTATTAATCAATTAAACTCTGATAACAATGAAAAAACTTGCGATTTATTTTTTGACCTTGATGCTAGCCACAGCTTTGCTATCCACAGGATGTAAGAAAGATGATGATGATCCATTCAATGCACAAAAAGCTTTGACAGACTACCTGGTAAGCCAACAACTTGACATTAACAAAATGCTGGATGGGTTTGTAATTGGCGCTCCTGCCGATGGAAACATGAGCGATTACCATTTGATTGATATCCGCTCGACCGAAGACTTTGCTCTTGGGCATATTACTGGTGCAGTGAATGTTCCTTTTACAGACATCCTAATTGAAGCAGCTAACGCAACCAAACCAATTGTAGTAGTTTGCTATACTGGTCAAACAGCTACCTATGCCGGAACATTACTCAGGTTATCTGGTTATGACACTGCCAAAGCCCTTAAATGGGGAATGAGCGGATGGAATCCTGTTTTTGCAAATAATGCTAAGGGTTGGAATGGTAAAACCGGAGACATTGCGGTGGGTAATGCAAACTGGACCACAGATTCGGCCCCAACCAATCTTACTTTCGAAAGCCCTACATTTACCTCCACCAGTACCGATCCAGCTGAAATTCTCCAGGCAAGAATAGCGCAGGTAGTTTCAGAGGGATTCAAAACGGTAACTCCCGATGATGTACTGACTAATCCCAATAGTTTCTTCATTAATAATTATTTTTCGGAAGCTCATTTCACGGGATTTGGCCATATTGACGGAGCTTACAGAATTAATCCAATGCTCGTTGGTGGTGGAGACAATGAAAAGGTTACCAACAACGATTCCTCTAAAAAAGTTGTAACTTATTGCTACACTGGTCAGACTTCGGCTGCTATCACATCGTATTTAAGAGTGATTGGATACGATGCTTACAGCATGGTATTCGGCATGAATAAACTCTACCATTCAAGCAGTGTATGGACGGCTAATCAATGGGGTGTAACTGACAATCCGAAAGAATTGCCTTACGTTACCGGTAACTAAGCAAAACCATTGAAGACTATGAAAAAAATTGCTTTAACACTTTCCATGCTGCTCATACTGGCAGCTGGAAAACTTGCTGCCCAAGGTTGTGGCGATGCCCCTTCAGATGAGGGAGTCCAGGTATTTGGTTTCCTGCAGGGACAATATGAAATGAAGTTCGAAGATGAAACGAAAAACAGTTTCACTTTCGAAAGAGCTCGTATTGGGGTTCAGGGTTTGATCCCATACGATTTTTCCTACTATTTTGTGGTTGAATACAGCCCCTTCATCTCAGCAAATCCATATTTGCTCGATGCTTTTATAACCTATGACCGCATTAAATGGGCGCGTGTTTCGGTAGGTTCATTCAAAACTCCTTTGGGATTGGAAATCAATACTCCATGTAATGGTTTGATCACAATTTACCGTTCAACTGCTTCATTGCAGATGGTTGCACCATTCCGTGATATGGGGATGGTAATTATGGGTGGTGATCAGAAAACCAAAATCCAGTATCAATTGGGTATTATGAATGGCAGCGGTTTGAAAACTTTTGATAAGAACAAAAAGAAAGACATCGTTGCAAGGGTGTTGTTCCGTCCGGTAGAATTCGTTCAGATTGGTGGGAATTTTCGTTACGGATACCCTTCATATAATAACAATGAAGATTCGCGAACCACTTATGGTGGAGAGATAAAGGCTAATTATAAAAATTTCACACTTATGGGCGAGTATATGATGGATGAAGGCGATTATAACCGCGATCTGGGCGGTGGCTGCGGTGGAGAACTGCTCAACCTGGGTGATCAAAGAAGTGGCGGTTGGGCTGCACTGGCCTATAAGACAAAATGGGACGTTGAGCCGGTTTTCAAATTCGACTTTTTCGACTCCGGCAATGCCCAGGAATATAAAGAGACCAATCTGACCTTTGGCTTTAATTATTACCTGAATGATTGGACAAGACTGCAGGCCAACTATATTTATCGTACCGAAGATCCAACTGAATTAAAGAACGACCGTTTTGTTGTTCAAATTCAGGCCAAATTTTAACTAAAATTTATAGACAATGAAAAGAATAGGCAAATATATAGGACTATTGTTGCTGATGCTGATGGCTTCCGGTGCCACAGCCCAATTTGATATTATTTCAGCAAAAGATGCCGTTAAACTGGTTGACGACAATAATGTGATCATCATTTCAACCCGTAAGGCTGAAGATTATGCAAAGGTACACCTCCAGAATGCAATTAATCTGGAAATGAAATCACTCTATGTTGAAGGACCGATTGAAGGACTCTTAAAAAGCGCTGCAGAAATGGCTAAGATATTTGGCCAGAACGGTGTTGACCCGTCAAAAACCATAATTATTTATGACAATGGTAAATACGTATATGCTACTTACATGTACTGGATTCTCGATTACCTGGGTTACACAAATGTTAAAGTTCTCGATGGCCATATGACAGGCTGGCGAGCTGCACGTGGTCCGGTAACAAAAACACCTTCCAGTAAATCAGCAATTACTGTGACCCCAAAACTGAGAACCGGGATTTTTTGCGACTACAACTATGTGAAAGGCAAATTGAATAATGCAGGGACAATGATCGTGGATGTTTCGAGCGAAAAAGAGTTCGGCGAAGGACATATTCCGGGAGCTATCAGCATGGAAAATAAACTGTTTTTCAACGAAGAATCATCAACCCTGAATTCGAAAGAAGCAATTGAAAAGGTACTTGCTGATCACAAAATTGACAAGAACAAAGAAATAATTCTGTATTGCGCTTCAAGTGCCCGTACCGGAACTGTGTATCTGGCAATGAAAGGACTGGGTTACAAAAATATGAAGATTTACGAAGGGGGATACAACGAATACAAAACCAATTAATCATAAATATAAAACGATGATTATGAAACGTTTAAATTGGTTACATGCGATTTTGATTCTTCCACTGCTTCTGGTTAGCTGTCAGCATATTGATAACACTGTGTATGGCTCAATTGATAAAATGGTTGCCGAAAAGAAAGTAGATGTAAGCTACGTTTCAGCCGAACAGTTGGAGGAATTGATCGCTACATCAACTCCAGGGCTTAAGATAATTGATGTTCGCGAACCTGAAGAATATGTTACGGGTCACATTCCCGGAGCCATTAACATTCCACGCGGAATACTTGAATTCTCAAGCCAGCTTACCAACCGCCGGGAAAAAATCTATTTATACAGCGATCTACACAACCGCTCAACCCTAGCTGTCCGAAATCTTGAATTGCTCAAGTTTGGTCGAGTATGTTTGCTTGAAGGCGGTCTGGACGCATGGAAAAATGCTTTCCCGGAAAAGATTGAAGAAGGCGGTGGCGCTGCTCAGACTGATGCCCCTGCCAAAAAAGCTTCATCAGGCGGATGTGGGGATTAAGAAAATTATATTCATTACCAATAAAGTAAAGCATTATGTCAAAAATGTGTATTGGATTATTCTCCGGAGGCCTTGACAGACTCATCTATGCCGGAGTGGTACTCAGCGGGGCTGCTGCTGATGATATGGATGTGGAAGTTTTTGTACACCTTCAGGCTGCACAATGGTTTGTTAAAGGCAATGAAGGACGCGAAACCTACCTAAGCGAAAATCCATCAAATAAAGCTGATTTTGTAAAAGCACTAAAGAGTGTAAACAGCCCTGAATGGCTCGAATATTTTCACATGGCTAAAGAAATGACCAATGTGAAAGTATATGTATGCAGCCTGGCCGGAAAAATCTGGGGTGGTTCAAAAGATGAAGATTTCATTGATATCGTGGATGGAATCATAGGCATCGGAGAATATATTGATGCAGCGAAAAGTGCTGATATTCATTTTCTTATTTAAAAATAATAAATCAAAACTAAAAGGAGATTTAACAATGACTTACGAAGAATTAAAAAACCTCAATATTGCAAAATCAGTAGATGCAAGAGGTACAGCATGCCCGGGACCACTACTTGCCGCAAAAAAAGCAATTGGTGAAATTGAAGATGGTGATATCATGGAAATACTTTCGGCTGATGCCGGAACAAAGAGAGATATCCCCAAATGGGCCGATAAGAAAGGCTATGAGTACCTCGGTGATATGGAAGAAGATGGCTATTTTAGGATTTACCTGAAAAAATGCTAAAGATGCCAGAGTCAACAACCAAAACTCCACCAAAAGTTCTGGTATTTTCCACCGAAAAAATTTCAGACCCCGCCATTGACCTGGCGGGGCTTCTGAAATTACATTACCCTCCCACGGTGTATGTAATAACGCTGCCTTGTTCAAGTGCAGTAAAACCTAAATGGATTATACATGCTTTCGAAAAAGGATATGACGGAGTGTTTATTGCTGCCGACGGCAGTGATTGTCCTTTTAGTGAAACCTGTACTGAGCGCACCTCAGATATAATAGCACAAACGCATAAGCTCATGAAAGAGAAAGGAATAGGTACAGCAAGGTTGAAAATGGCTGCTATATGTTCTGTATGTGCCGAACCATTTGCAAAACACATGAACAATTTTGTGGAAGAGTTGTCAAAAAACTGATTTATTTACCTAATCATTGAAAATTAATAACATGCCAGAAAATACCGTTCCTGCAAGTCAGTATGATGCACTTGTTATCGGAGGGGGTATTGCAGGCGAAGAAGCAGCACTTAATTTAGCCAACATGGGCTTTTATGTGGTGCTTGTCGAAAAAGATCTTTCGCTGGGTGGCAAAATGATACACCTAAGTAAAGTTTTCCCAACCCTCGACTGCTCAGCCTGTATCACAACTCCAAAAGTTTCAGAGACTGCACGACATTCCAACATTAAAATCTACACTTACAGCGAAGCCAAAGACATCAAGAAAGTTTCCAATAATCGCTTTTCAGTAAATATCATCAGAAAACCCCGATATGTAATAGAGGAGGAATGTACCGGTTGTGAAGCCTGCGAGAAAGTTTGCCCCGTAATTGTTGAGGATCAGTATCAATATGATCTTGTTGGTCGAAAGGCAGCTTATATTCCATTCAGCATTGCGAACCCGCGAATTGCAACCATTGACATAGACAATTGTATATTGTGTGGAGCATGCGAAAAAGCATGCCTCGCCGAAGCCATTGATTTTACTCAAAAGCCTGAAGTTATTCCTGTAGAGGTAAAATCTGTGATTCTTGCCACCGGTTACGATCTTTTTGATGCGCAAAAATTACCTAATTACGGGTTCAACAAGTATAAAAATGTTGTAACTGCCATGCAGATGGAAAGGCAGCTTGTACCCACCCGACCATTCAATGCCGTACTTAGGCCGGGAGATGGTAAAATGCCTTCAAATATTGCTTACGTGCTGTGTGCCGGTTCGCGCGATGCTACAGTGGGGAACCCAATATGCTCTCAGATATGCTGTATGTATTCTATCAAGCAGGCGCAATTGCTGATGGGTGCCTTGCCAATGGCCGATGTTACAATCTACTATCTGCATATCCGGGCTTTCGGCAAAGGATTCAATGAATTTTATATGCAGGCTCGTGGTATGGGTGTGGATTTTGTTAAAGGGAAAATTGCTAAAATCTCTGAGAAGGAAAATGGCAACCTGATTATCCGCTACGAAGATGTTTACAAAGGTAAAGTGAAAGAGAGCGAACACGATATGGTGGTTCTGTCAACGGGTATCATGGCAAATCAGGGAATCACTGGGATGTTTCCTGATCTGAATCTTGATACCGATCCTTATCACTATATCAAGCAAATTGATGAGCTGCGAAATCCAAGCAGAACCAGCATACCTGGGGTCTTTGTTGCAGGGGCAGTTTCCGGTCCAATGGATATCCCCGATTCTATTCTTTCAGCAGGAGCTGCATCATCCGAAACAGCAAGCTATATGAGGAGGTTACCATGAAACAAAAAGTAGGTGTTTATATCTGTCATTGCGGAGCTAACATTTCTGACTATATTGATGTTGAAAAAGTCAAAAAAGGCGTTGAAGATCATCCGGGTGTTGCATTGGTTCGCACCACCATGTTTGCATGCTCCGACTCGGCTCAGAAAGAAATTGAAAACGACATCAGAACCAACCAGCTCGACGCTATTGTTGTAGCTTCATGCTCACCCAAATTGCATTTGCAAACCTTCAGAAATGTTGCAATGCGAGGTGGGTTGAACCAATACAATTACGTTCAGGTAAATATCCGTGAGCAGGGATCGTGGGCTCATAGCGACACACCAGCCGCTGCTACTGAAAAAGCAATCCATCTTACAAAAGCAGGAATTGCGCGCGTTGCAGAATCAAGCGAGCTAACACCTCTCAAAATAAAAGCATTAAATAAGGTAGCAGTTGTAGGAGCCGGAGTTTCAGGATTAAGAGCTGCCATTGAACTTTCTGATATGGGGACAGAAGTTTACCTGATTGAACGTGAACATTTTGTAGGAGGAAGAACCTCACAGTGGGGTGAACTTTTTACGTCTGAACAAACAGGCGAAGAAATAGTAAAAAATCTTTTTAAAGACGTAGTAAACCACCAAAAAATAAGGCTGTTCACAGGTGCTGAGATCATCTCAAAGTCAGGCAGCGTTGGAAATTACAACCTTCAGATAAGAATTACACCACGATATGTTACCAAACCTTGTACACCTAATGCTTTTGATAAAGCTATTGAAGCATGCCCGGTTGAGGTTGACGATGAGTTTAATTTTGGCTTGAACAAGAGAAAAGCCATTTATAAGAACTATAAGTCCGAATTTCCGCAACTGCCTGCTATTGATATGGTAAGTTGTACCCGATGCGGCAAGTGCCAGGAATTGTGCGATAACATAGATCTAAACCAGAAAGAAGAAATTCAACAGATTACGGTTGGCTCTGTTTTGGTGAGCACAGGTTTTGATCCTTACGAACCCGCCGAAGGTGAATTTAGCTACAAAACCATTGATGCAGTTATCACCCTTCAGCAATTCAAGCGATTGATGGAACTGAATGATAAAAAACTCATTTATAATAATCAGGAGATAAAGACCATAGGCTTTATATATTGCGTGGGTAGTATGCAAATAAAGGGAGAAAATAAGTATTGCTCCCGTTATTGTTGTACCTCAGCCATTCATAGTTCTCTGAAAGTTTTCGAGAAGTTTAAGATCAAGTCCTATCATCTGAACCGTGGCATCCGAACTTACGGCAAGCAGGAAATACTTTATACTCAATCATCTTTAAACGGCGATGTTTACATAGAATTCGACCCAAAAAAAGAACCGGTTATCAGCAAAAACGGCAATGTAACAATCCTCAATGTGATTGATCTGCTTACCGCAAAGGAAGAGCTTGAGATACCTGTTGACCTCGTTGTGCTCGTAACAGGTATGGTTCCCCGTAAGAACAATTCAATCGCAGATATTCTTAAAATACCTATTGGCCGGGATAAATTCTTTAATGAAATCCATCCTAAACTACGCCCTGTGGAAACCGTGATTGATGGTGTTCTTATTGCTGGGGCAAGCCAATCGCCAAAAAATATAACAGAATCTCTAAAATCATCACTTGCTGCAGCTTCAAAGGCTAATTCACTGATCAGTAAAGGGGAAATTGAGCTTGAACCTACCCTCGCAATGGTTCATAAAAACGATTGCGTTTGGTGCGGTAAATGCGCAGAAGTGTGCCCGTTTGATGCAATTCAAAAAGTCAGTTTGAATGGCAAAGAGGTTGCCGAAATCAATGTTTCAAGCTGCAAAGGTTGTGGTATTTGTTTACCCGTATGCCCTGTTGATGCAATTGACCTGATAGGCTATACCAACCGTGAAATTGAAAGCATGATTGATGCTTTAATCGAATAATCAATTACTTAAAGCTCTAAAACATTAAAATCATGAGTGCTGAAAAAACAAGAACGATTGATGTAATCAAACAACAAAGGCAAGTGCCTGAGTTAGCAAAACAACGTCGTAAGGCTTTTGCAGATATGAGGAAAACGATTCGTACCGCTCTCGAAGACGAGCCTAAAACAATACCCGAACTTGCTGCTGCCACAGGCCTTCAGGTTGGTGATTTAACTTACTATCTGATGACAATGCGAAAATATGGCGAAGTTACGGTCGGGCAGGTTGACGATGATGACGAATATTTTTATTACGAACTGACAAAAAAGCAAACACATAATGACAAAAGTTAATCCCAACTTTTTAGCGGAACTAAAAAAATTCGGAGGAGTTGACTTCAGTGCCTGTTACAACTGCGGTAATTGTACAGCTATTTGTTCATTATCAACACCCGAGGAATCATTTCCCCGAATGATGGTAAGATCAAGTGTAGTAGGCCTCGAAGACAAGATTACAAGTTCCCTGGATCCCTGGTTATGCTATTACTGCGGTGAGTGTACCACACATTGTCCAAGAGAAGCCAATCCAGGCGAACTTATGATGGCACTCAGAAGATGGCTGACTGCGAAATATGATTGGACAGGTTTGTCTGGATTGCTTTACAAATACCTGCCCCTTACCATCCTGGCATTTGTTATCACTGCACTTGCAGTAATCGGGTTTGCATACAATCTGAATTTTGATGCAGAACGCATCATGCCTATCGGCCATCAGTTTGAATTCTTTGCCATTCTCTCTGTTTTTCTGGTAATTCTGGTTCCCAATCTGATCCGGATGTGGTATTTTCTGATTATCAAACCAGGACGAAAAGTCTCCCTTTCAACTTATTTCAAGAGTTTTGGTGAATTGATCGTGCACATGTTCACACAAAAGAGAACCCTCGGATGCGATGACAGCAAAACACGCTGGCTCGAACATCTCATCCTTGTTATCGGTTATCTCACACTGCTGTTCACAACAGTAGTACTTGATTGGTTTCATGCCGAGAACATCCTGTTAATCGTTTTCGGGTATCTTGTCAGTGCAACAGTATTCGTATTGACCTTCATCTTTATGAAAAGCCGTGTATTGAAAAATAAAGAAGTTAACAGGTTCTCACAGCCTTCTGACTGGTTATTTGTGACCTGGCTGTTTTTACTTGGATTTACAGCATTCACTGTCAGGTTTTTTATTGACCTCAACCTGCTTGAAAATAATTTCTGGGTTTATATACTTCATATGATCATCCTCGTGCAGTGGGCATTACTCATTGTACCGTTTGGAAAGTGGACGCATTTTCTATATCGCTCATTTGCGATGTATTTTGAGAAAATCCTACAAATAGAAAAAACAGTGGTTAAAAAATGACACCGCTTGCATTTTCATGTTTTTTGTGAAGCCTGGTAAGTACTTTGCCAGGCTTTATTTTGAAACCCAATAGCCAATGTATAAATGTTTCTCTTTGAAAATATGTACCTCAAAATATTTATTCGTTCGAATAAGTGTAACTCTAAAAGGGATTGGCTTGTGAACATGCTCCAGTGTGCAATCAGTAATATTGCAAGTCAGTTATTGAGTAAAACTTAGTCTTATTCGGCTTTGTTATTTCTATTCTGTGTTTACATTTTCTAGATGTATTCGCAAGCAAAATTACTAACACGAAGCTTTATGGCTTACTAGTAGTTCTACAAATTAACAGATCAGCACCCTCCCTCAACACTAACTACCTGCGTTTCGATAATTTTGGGTTGTGAGGCAGCAGGCTGTGAAGATGGTTTTGGTGTTGCTTTGAAAAACCTGTGATAATCGTAGCGCGCTTTTTCCTCGTGCGTAAACGCAGTTGATGGTTCAAATTTGCCAAGCACATTATCCTTTATGTAGCTATAATTGTTGGCCAAAACAAATACATTGCTGAAGCCTTCGCCATATAATAATAAGCCGGCAACAGACGATTGTGCCTCCCTACCTGAGAAAAGTAAAACCGGTTGATTGGTTTTCAATGATTTCATTGATTTTGTTTCAAGTAAATTCTCAAAAGGAATATTCACAGCACCAGGCAGACTTCCCTGGTTAAATTCTTCCCTTGGGCGAAGGTCAACGAGCAGGTAATTTTGTAACTGATCGTTTTCTATGATGCTGCGAAACTGGTGAGGCAACATCCATCTTTCAGAACCGCCTGCATTTGCAAGCACTTCGGTGTTGCTGGCTTTGTAGCCCGGTCCGGCAATATATTGCAAAAACATCACCAATAGTGTTACGCCAACAAAAATCAGTGCGCCGGTATTTAGCATTTTATGATCTGAATCGTTCATAATCGTTGATTTTAATTTTTAACATCCTCCACTTGCGGGCATTTCAATTTCCACAACTTTAATAACCGGAACCGGTGATTTATCTTCCATTTTGATCGCCTGGCCAGACTGAAAGTAATTCTTTGCATTTTCTCTGAACCGCACAGTATGCAACTCAAGGCAATCAGGCCGTTGTCTTTCAGGAACTACTTCCTCGATGAATACACTGTAAAGAAAGTTGTTCAGTCCGCCTTCAAGCACTTTTATGTTTTCATAACCTGCCCGTCTTGCAATTAACCAGGCTTCTTCAGCATGTGTATCAGAAAAAGAAAACAAAGCAATTTTGAGATCAGGATTTTCAAATACAGTTTCCCACTTGCGTTGCAGGATTTCGGCGAGCGGGATATTGATAGCGCCCGGAAGCGTAAATCTTTCAAATTCTGTAGGATCCCTTACATCCACAAGCAAAACGGGATATTTATCACCTTGCATAATGCTGAATGCAATCTCATCGGGGCACGTAAAATGTTGTTTTGAAGCCATTTCTGCAAGGATTTTATCAGCGCCTGTTTCTTTCCAGTTGCTTCGTGGCTGCGACGGCAGTATAAGCAGCACAAAACCGGCTAAAATCATAAGCATTGCCGGCATCATATGCGAGGGTCTAGCTTCACGCAAAACCCTGGGCGTATCATTTACACTGTCTTCAATTTTTTGCGTGATCACAAAAGCGAGCAAAGCCACCAGGATCAGTATCATTGCGAACCATTCGCGGCTCATGCCCAATGATTCGTAAACAAAGATTCCACCCAGGTTATTACCGAGATAAATTGCCTCGAATGTGTCGTAAAATTGCCCGAAAATAAAAATTCCAATAAACATACCGCCAATAAAGAACATGGCGTCAATTTTCCCGATAACGGCGGCTGTAAGACTGGTTCCCGGACAAAATCCGCCCAGGATAAAACCAAGGCCCATGATCACACCGCCAATAATTGCAGACCAAACAAACATTGGGTTGATGTAAAGCATGCTATAATCAATCCATCCGATGTAATTAAAAAGCAAGAGGCCGGTCATGGCGGTAGTGGCTGCGGTAAAAAACACACGTAACACAACAAAGTCGTAGCCATAAAACACACCGGCCAGTTTCCGCGATGATGAAAATCCTGCCTGTTCGAGCACATAACCAAACCCAAGCCCGATTACGAAAGCGAAGAAGAGGTTTAAATCAGGGTTGACGAATCCTTGAGGAATGAGTGGTCCCATAATATTATTCCTTTCTATTTAAGCCAAAGTTTACGGAAAAAATATGCAAACACATATCCTGACCCGAAAATGGCCATCATGGTTACGAACCCTGCGGTGGACAATATTGTCATCCCTGTAAGTGCTGCGCCACTTGTACATCCGCGTCCGAACTGGGCTCCTAGCCCAAACAACAATCCACCAAGAGTAGCAAAAATCAATCTTGTTCCTGAACTGATCTTGGGGCCTTTTTCTACTTTAAATCCCAATCTTCCGGCCATGGAGCCAGAAAAGAATGCGCCGGCCAGAACACCAAGGGTGAGGTAAACCAGCCAGTTTTTCATTGGACCTGGCCCTTCGCGAAAATATTCGGCATAGAAGGGATGCTCGGCAGCATATTCGGGTGAAGCAGTGGCCACGGTTTGAATAACCACGCTTTTTGCTGCGCCGCTTGCCCCCAGGCCACGCCCGGTTACAAAGAATGCCGCCAATAGAACCAATCCCAGCAGAAATCCAGCCAGGTAAGGGTTCATGTAGGGTTTAGGTTTGGTTTCCATATCTTGTTTTGTGTTGCAGTGTTTCAGTGATGCAGTGATACTGTAATGGAGCGGATATTGGTTAATTGGTTAATTGGTTGAATGGTCAATTGTTTATTCGTTTGTTCTTTGAATTTTGGTCTTAGGTCTTGGAACTTGGGTCTTGGGTCTTGTAACTTACTTCAGCATCCCCCTTGAACAGTTACCGTTTCAAACTCTTTTGCTTTTTGCTGTCCTGGTGCTGGCAAGCCTTGCTTCACTATCGGCAATTCCTGGATTAGCTTTTCAGTAAATGTGCGCGTTGGTCTTGGTTCGGTTCGGGCCATAACTTCATGGATAAACCCGTTGGCGCCATAGGAGAGGGATCGGGCATCGTAACCCAACATGCGCAGGTAAGCGGCAACATAGGTGCTGTGCTGTCCTGAGTAACAGTAAACAACAATTTGTTTATCCAACGGAAGCGTATTCAGTTGTGTATCGCGGCTGAGGGATTTCTTGGGTTCATATTGGATTGCACCCTGAAGATGGCCGTTGCTGGTGTATTTATCTTCGGGCCAGTAGCAGACTGTATAATAATCACCCGGATTTGCCGAAAGTTCTTTCAATGAAATATTATAATCTTTGGGATCGTGTTTTAAGACCTCAGCCGCACGCTCCAAAGCAACTTCAAAGCCAGAGGTTCCTGAAGATAGAATACCTGGATAATCTCCTGCTTTGTTTTTAGGATTGGAAGTGGTTTCGAGTTTCCCAACCAGGTGGCTGCTGATGTTAGCAAGCCAGAATTTTTCTGATATACCGCGATCCCAACCACTCATTCCAAACCGGATTGCTGAAACATTATCGTAACCCAGTATACGCAGTACACCACAAACATACCCGGAGATATTCAGGTCGTTGCAAACCAAAAAGATGCTTTTGAAGGCCTTGGGATTAATACTGTGGGTAAAATAATCCAGGATGTTTCCAGCCTGAACATTCACCGCATGCTCTATATGGCCTTCGCTGAATTCTTCAGGCGTGCGCAGGTCAATGATTTGAATGTTTTCCTCACGCATAGCCCACACATTCTGCGCATCCGTGATGGAGGGGATTTCGGGGCTGTTGATGTAGTTGCCGTTTTTTTCGAACCATTCGAGCAGAAGCCTGGTCTTTTCGGTTGATGCAATTGGCTCACTGGCTGCATTATCATTGCTGCCGCAGGAAAAAAACATCCCCGCAATGAACGCAATCCCAAATAATGTTGTTAGAATCTTCAGTTTCATATTGTTAATTGTCTATGCAAATAATCATTCCCTTAAAGATTGCAATATATCATTTTCACACCAACTCCTCCTTTACCTCAGCCTCAGCCTCATCTTCCAACTCCTCCCATCCTGTAATCATGGCTTTCAGGTTCGAAGTTACCGTATGCCCAGTGGTGATCAGATACAAATGAACAACCAGGAAAGCAATGAGCAGAAAGGCGCCTAAAGTATGCAGCAAGGCAATAATTTCAAGGCTTTCTATATTGGAAGATTTTATCATACCCGATTGTGGATAGCGATAAAACATAAATAGTAGCCCGGAAACAACCATCACCGGGATTATCAAAATCTTAAGCCCCAGGTAAACCAGTCTTTGCAATGGGTTCAACTTACTCAGAACCGTTTTTTTGGTTGGGTGCGGCGCATTACGGAATATTCCGGTTATGTAATATTCCAACTGTGCTCTCAGATTTTTTGTGGTTGGAAGGTATTGCTTCCATTCGCCGGTGGTGATGTGCCAGAAAATTGCAAAAATGATGAGCACGATAAATGCCCAGGCAGCTTTGTTGTGCAAATCAACAGCGGAATCAAAACCAAACAGTGTATAGCTGCTGTGAATTTCGAAACCGGTGAGGGCCAGAAACATGATCAGGAACGATTGCGTCCAGTGCCAGAAGCGTTCAAAACCTTTGTAAACGTAAGCTCTTTTTGTGTTTTCCATTTTTTTTGTGATGCCGTGTTACAGTGATGCAGTTATACAGTGTTGTAGTGTTGCTGTAAAAACAGAATTAGTGGTCTATTTTACTTTATCTTCTTTTCTCTTGTGAGTGATAAATCGTACTGAGCCATGCATGATAACTCCAAGAAGTGAAAGAATTATCAGCAATTGCCCGAAAGTTTCAATGCCGGCGTTGTAATCGCGTCCGGGCATATAAAAATCGGTAAGATTTTTCAGCCTTCCATCATAGCGCGTATGGCAGTCTTTGCATTGCAGGGATTCAGAAGCAAGTGAAACCATGTGGTTCACAGGTAAAAACATTTCGGTTGGAATAAAATCATGTTTTCCGCTGTAAGGTAATTCAGCATATTCCATTCCTCTTTTCAATGATTCTTCCCAGTCAAGGTCAATCCATAAGGCTCCCTTGCCGGGTTCTGCATCCCATAGTTTTGGTTGGATGATGGTTAGGTTCTCGGTATCATAAGGTTGTGTTCCCCTGTGAACTTTGGTGGGATAAATCTTACTATTACGATCGCGGTATTCGCCAAAGAGCGTATTGATCTTCAAAGGCAGATCGTTTAAATCAATTTTCTCCATACAAAGGTGATGATCAGCAGTTCCGTTATGCCAGACGTATTCAGGCTCGACCATACGCTGCCAGGTGAAATCGCCTTTGATAGATGTAAAAAGTTCGTTGCCCAGTGAGTCAAGCTCCTGGTAAGGCAAACCTTCTTTCCTTCGTGTGGCTGTTGACCAATCCCATGACATTTTGGTGGCATTTACTTTTGCGTAAACCGGGATATGGCAGGTTTGGCAAGCTACCTTTACCGTGTGTTCGTTAAGTTTACTACTTGTGTGTGGAACGGCGGTATGGCACTGCTCGCAGGTGGCTCGCTGCGTGTTCGAAGAGGAAACGCCGTAATACCTGCCCAGCATCTGATGGTTCTCAGCTGGATGACAGGCTACGCATTGCATGTTCATTCCATCTACGCCCATGTGCACATCAATAGTTCGATCCGCAGTGAGCAGCGCCATTTCAAGATCGCCGTGCTTAACATTGTTGCCTCCCCCGCCATGAAAATGACAATAACCACAATTGGTTCGGGAAGGCTTACCCACATTGGCTAAAATATTCTTGAAATCTGGGCCATCAGGTCCCATCACCGGGTAACCGGCTCCACCCTTTGCTTTCTCGTAAGTGCCGGTATTGTCGTGACAAACAAGGCAGTCAATATTGAATTCGTTGGTGAAATCGAAGCTTTTATCTTTCCAGCCATAGCCGATATGACAGCGGTTGCAGGAACCTTCATTGGAGGCAATGCCAGTGCAAAAATTGTTGATCAATGACTTTTTACCTAGGTAAGTAACGCCTTTACCCGGAATAAATGCCTCGCGTTCCCACTTCCAGTGGGCATTGCCCAACACTTCTTTTCCACGCTCGGTGTGGCAGCTAAGGCAGGCAGCAGTTATCAGATGCGGATTGGTAAATTCTTGCTGTAAGATCTCATGCTTTCCATGATCCACGCCCGGTTGTAGTATCGCGGAGTATTCTTCACGTAACGATTCCAATTTTGAATTGTCAGTATTGGCTTCGCGCAACACCACAGTGATGATGATGAGCGGTGCAATTACGGCAAGAAGGAAAGTGATAATGGTTCGAAAATTCTGCATGGCCTTGTTAATGTATGGTGCGATAAAAATAGGCAATAATATCTATTTTGGCCTGTTGAAAAGACAAGATTTATACCTTGTCAATTCGTATGCAAAAATATACATAAGAATCTACATGTCCTGTATAAAGTGTAAAAATTCAGAATGGTATAAGTGCCGCTCAATTCACTGGATAAGAATTAATTATATGGGTTTCATTATTTAGAATGCATCTAAATTGCATTGATGTTAAAACTAATGCAAAAAAGTTGATCATAGCTGATCAATAATGCCATTAAAATACTGAGAACCGAAAAATAAAAGAACCTCCGGGCTACTCCATTCCTGGAAGCTACCCGGAGGTCTAATTCCATGTTCAACAAAACTTACTGTACCATCAACTTGCGTCGCACACTGTATTCATTTCCTTGTATTACGGCAATGTAAATTCCGGACGGCAGATTGCCCAGGCTTAGCTGCACCCTCATTTTACCGGCAATGTTTTGCCTGCTTACTTCGTTCCCAGCGAGGTTTATAATACTGAGATTTGTAAAGCCATGATTCTGTTTTAGAAAATCTACAAAAACCAGGTCGCGGGTTATTGTCGGGTAGATGTTCACAAGGCTTTCGGCAAATATGTCATCGTCAATTCCAAAAGGTCCGCCACCAGCCATCAGGAATTGGGCTCCGGCAGCATCTGCATTGGTTCCCAATGCATACCAACTTAGCTTCAAATCGCCATACTCACGGTCAAGTTCGCCGGGAAGCTGGAATTGCGCTTCGAATTTACCGTCGGAAACCGCACCATCAACAGTAAGGATCACATCATCACGTCGCATTAAAATGAACGGGTCACCCTGGTTGCCCAACGTTGTGTCAGGATAAGCCCTTTCATAAAGCGTGAGATTTATGGTTCCTCCAAATCCTGAAATTACATTTCCATCATGGTCTATGACCGATCCTTTGATTACAACTCCCTGGGCTGGAGCCAATGTGTCAGCAAAAATCTGATAAGCGATCCCAATAACAGAATCAATTACCGTAATTTGTTCGGGAAGCGAAAGTTGGGTTGCCGGATCGCCAAGCAAGGCATGACGGCGGTTTTGCACATGCGACATTTCATTCTTAGCCTGCTTCATAACATTGCCGACTCTTGCAGGACCCGAATTGGTATGAATGAAGTTGGTGAGAGCATTATTGAATGAAAGATTTGGGCTTGCATAAACAGGGGCAGTGGGTGCAATAACCGCAATGGCTCCCTGTTCTTCCCGTAACATAAGATCGTTGCCCTGATAAAGTATTCCCGGATCAGAAATATTCACATACTTTGAACCCATCACAATAAACAGCGGAAGTTTGTCATGGTTATCCAGCGCGGAAATATCCTCGGCGGTCAGAACCCTTTCGGCAGCTAATCCTTCGGGGCCTGAGTGGCCAATATAATTAAATACCAGCGTGCCCTGGTTCAGAGCTTGTTTGATTGCTTCGTTCGCTTCGGGATAGCGAGGTCCATCAGGGGTCTGCTGTAGCTCAAACTGATCAAGATAAATCTTTTTTTGATTAAAAACCGGGTTGGATTGCTCCACAGTTTCGCCAACTGCTTCAGTTGCATTCATGTGCAGGCCGGTATCGCCATCATCTGCCACCAGGGTATAAACATTTCGCCACTGCCCGTATTTTTGATCATTGGTGGAGTAATGAATAATCTTGTCAACCATTGCTTTCGCTTCTACTGCATTGGTTGCCGGAAGCCGGCCTATGGCCACATCAAGCGGTTCGGAATTCATGTTCATATCCCAATCGCCATTGCCATCCTGCAAGGTGGCAAAGAAGTCGTCGGTGTTATAGCTTAAAATCGGATCGAGTGAATTAAGTGATTGGTACACCGGCACAAGGTTACTATTGGGTGTAATACGGTTCCTGTAATCATACGACCCCATCCCGAACATGAGCACATACTGCAGGCTTTCATTTTTTTCAGCAGCTTTATCATAAAAGAACCGGATCATATCACGGATTGCTGTTACATCCTGCTTTCCCGATGAAAACTCATTGTAGATCATTTTTACATCAATGGCGTGAACCGTAAGGCCTGAATGAGTAATGTGAAAAGTTGCTAATTGCTGTGCTTCAGTCAGCAGCGAAGGATGTGAAATGATAAGCATATCAGCGGCAGGAAGCCCTCGAATATTCTGATTTGGGATAGCGATCATTTCAACCGGGGCCATAAATTCACGCGGGCTGGTTGCAACAAATTCATAAAGTTCTTCAACTGGGATCACAAAAGACAATGATCTGGTTTCGGGAGAAAAAGTTGCATCAACCCTGGATGCGTTGTTATGGTCGGTGATGTCCCAAACCATAAGATCATCAGTGGCATCGGCAATAGTATACTCTCCAATAAGCCCTGAACCAACAACCAGGGGATCACGGAAATGGAACTGCTCACCTGCCATTTTCATTTCCCGGCGAAAATTGATGCTGATATAATCCAGCCAGCCTTTTGATTCCGGTGCAGTAGATTCATAATCAACGGAGAATAGCAGGTCAGGACTGAGATCATCAGAAGTAATGGTCTTGCTTGCAGATCTTATGTGGCCCAAAGGTAATGAAGCAGCCAGGTTGAGCGAATCAATCCACAGATCGTTGAGCATTAAATTAAAAGTGGATAAATCATCTGAAAGTGCAGCGACCTGCCACTTGATAGTAAGCGGTGTTAGTGGGTTAACATTAATAAGGCTGAAATTGAATTGTTGGGGATTGGCATCAGTAAATTCTTCTCCCAACCACTGTCGGCCCGAGTTCAACGGGTTCACAATTTCAGCTTCATGAAAAACATAGTCAGGATAGGTAAGGATTTTGTCGGTAGGGGTAAGTGATGATTGGTTTATCGTGTCAATTCGTTTTCCAGGCGAATCGGCAATAGTGAAATAATAAATGGTTGTATCGGCAAAATGATTAAGTTGGTGTTCGTAAAGTTGTGAGGTTTCATCATACTTAAGGGTAGTTGTGCTGCCACCATAAAATAAAATGTAATCGAAGAAGTTGAATACACCATTCTGCTGCCCGTTAACATATATGGCTATTTCTTCGAAATCCTGTGCCAAAGGGGCAGAAGCAGCATGTGGTAACATTCCTCCCCCATTTCCATACATTTTAATATTAACGGGGTTCAGAGTTGACATGTTAATGCCTAGTGAATTAAGATGTGAGAATGTGAGCCTGTAAATACCCGGCTCAACAGTTTTGATCTGGTACCAATCGCCTTCTGAAAGCAATGAAGGGCTCTGTGTGTAGGCCAGCAAAGTGAAAAATAATGCTGTGACTGTGACGAGGAACTTTTTCATGACATTAAGTATTTTGTTAATGGTAAGAACAATAAAAATTAACGCTGTAGGCTTTTACGATGACTGATTGCAGAGGATTTTAAAAAAAAATCTGAGCATTAACCCTGAGGTTTACAGTGGACAAATTTATCATTTATTTCCATCTGTTAAAAGAATGGTTTAGTTTTGTTACTGAAATAACACCCGGAACACAATGGTCAAGAGCATTCCAAATATTTTAACATTGCTGAATCTATTTAGTGGTTGTATTGCCATCGTACTTGTATTTAACGGGGCCTACACGCATGCATCATGGCTGATAGTGATAGCCGCGGTTTTTGATTTCCTTGATGGAACCGCTGCACGCTTGCTTAATGCCCGCAGTGAGCTTGGCAAGCAACTCGATTCGCTGGCGGATATGGTATCTTTTGGAGTGGCACCGGCAAGTATCATGTATGCTTTAATGGTGAACACAATGGGATATGCTGTTGGGGGATACGTGAATTTAAACGCAGTTCCGGCTTTCTTTATTGCGCTGTTTTCAGCCCTGCGCCTGGCGAAATTTAATATTGACGCTTCGCAAACCTATTCATTTCGCGGACTACCAACACCGGCCAATGCCTTATTCATCAGCGCATTGCCTTTTATACATTTACATGCCATATCAAAAGGCAGTTTTCATGCAATGCTTGGCAGTTGGTTTGATAGTTATTATGTGCTCCTTGGCTTGACTTTATTACTGAGCTTTCTCCTGGTTTCAAACCTGCCGCTGATGGGTTTAAAACTCAAATCAGTAAGCTGGAAGGAAAACCATTATAAATACATTTTTCTGATCCTTTCGGTAATTATGGGCATTTTGGTTGGCTTTTCGGCTGCGCCCTTTATACTGTTGCTTTACATTTTTCTATCGGTTGCGGAATATTACCATATGAAATTTGAAGCTGAAGAGGATGAATAGCTTTGAACCAGACTGGGTTGTTTTTACCGCGAAGGCGCAAGGTGGGTTCCGATGCTATCGCTTCCAGCGATAGTATCGGTAATAGATCCCGACAATAGTTATCGGCTAACGATAGCATCCGTCGCGGCGGATACTATCGTGAAGTTGGATCTACAGTTTGCACTCTTTTCCGAAAAAGCTGCTTAGCAAATCGCAAAGCTCCTCCGGCGCATCAGCATGCACCCAGTGGGCGGCGCCTTCAATGGTTTCAATGGTGGCATTGGGGAAATATTCAAAGATCAGGTGTTCATCCTTTTCTGTTATATAATCCGATTCTGAACCTCGCACAAACATGGTTGGGCCGGGATAAGCGCCATTGAAAACAATTCCCTTGGCGATCTGATCCATGTTGGCGGCAATATCACTGATATTGATGCGCCATGCCAGGCGCCCGCGGTTCAAACGATGCAGGTTTTTAAGAATGAACCAACGGATACGTTCGCTTGCGATATGTGATTTTAGTTTCTCTTCCACATCCTTCCTGTAATCCACCTCATCAAAATTCACCGATTCCATGGCTGAAATAATATCTTCATGAATGCTGCGGGTGGAATACGCCCTCGGACTAATATCAACAATCACAAGCTTCTGAACCATGTAAGGATGCTCGATGGCAAAATTCATAGCCACCTTGCCCCCCATACTGTGGCCGATGATCATGGCTTTTTCAAGCCCGTGTTCATTCATGAATTCCCTGAGATCGTCCACCATAGCGTAATAGTTAAAGGTGGAACTGTGAGGCGAATGACCGTGATTACGCAGATCGGGAACATATACCTCATATTTTTCGGCCAATCGTTTGGCATGTGTGACCCAATTATCGGAAATGCCAAACAAACCGTGGAGGATGATGACCGGCTCGCCAGATCCAAATTTTCTGAAGAAGAGTTTCAAAATTATGGAGATTTATGAGTTTGAACAGTAGAACAATAGAACATTAGAACAAAGAACATTTGAATCATAGAATTTTGAAGTGTTACAACGATCTTAAAACTGATCGCAACAAGCCCTACGCGGAACATCAAACCCGGAACATCGAACGCCAAACTTCGAACTTCAATACTTCAACCTTTCAAGATACAGTTGCACCGTGTTTTCCAACCCGAGGTAGAGAGCGTCGGAAATGAGGGCGTGGCCGATGGAAACCTCCATCAAGCCGGTTATATTGTCTTTAAAATATCGTAGGTTGTTGAGGTTAAGGTCGTGTCCGGCATTGAGGCCAAGTCCGGCTTCGGCAGCCGCTTTAGCGGCTTCAATGAATGGTTTGATGGCTGCTTCCCTGTCTTTTTCATAATTGGCTGCATAAGGCTCGGTATAAAGTTCCACGCGATCGGTGCCTGTTTTTGCCGCCCGGAAAATCATTTCCGTATCAGTTTCAATAAACAGCGAGGTGCGTATTCCGGCATCATGAAACCTTTTAACCACTTCTTTCAAAAACGCTTCGTGCTTAATGGTATCCCAGCCTGCACTTGAAGTCAGCGCTTCCGGCGGATCGGGAACCAGGGTAACCTGATGCGGTTTAACCACTAGCACCATTTTGATAAAATCTTCTGACGGATAGCCCTCGATGTTGAACTCGGTGGTTACTACTTTTTTCAGTTCATATACATCGCTGCGGCGGATATGGCGCTCATCGGGCCGGGGATGTACGGTGATTCCCTGCGCGCCAAATCGTTCAATGTTTTTTGCAGTTTCAATTACATCCGGTACATTGCCACCCCGCGCATTGCGCAAAGTAGCAATTTTATTGATGTTTACACTCAAACGGGTCATTCGTTTTTTCTTGCAAAGGTAGGAATTTGTTGGGCGCTGTTGCTGGTTGAGAATGGAAGAACCGTATGGCAGAAAATAAATTAATCGCTGTGAGAGTTAAAAGATCAAAGATGTATTTTCCAGTTGTAAAAAAACTTTCTACCAAGCTCGGATTAAAGAAGTTGCCAAAAAATCTTTCACTGCTACAACCACCGAACCATTCACCGGAAACCCCGCCACGAACTGTTTTCATTGTAATCTTCAACAACCGCTGTTGTATTTTTAACGTTGAAACCGCTTATCAGTGAGGTTATTTCCTGGTTAAGCATTTCGAGCCCATTGTTGATCAAATCCTTGCGGTAGCCGGAATCGCCAAGGTTAATAACCATTTCAGAAGAGACAATCCGCCCCAGCACCTGGCCAAGTTCCACCATTTTGCGTTGCGGGAGATTGGTATCCAGATCAAAATCAAGGAGCTTTTTAAAGAAAGCAGCCGATTTCGCAGTTAGGTCAAAGTCTTTCAGGAAGTGGTAAAGGTTACTTTCCTTAGCTTTTTTCATCATTTTTAGAAGGCTGCCCGTAATTTGTGTGTACAATATATCATTAGGGCCCTCAAAGATCTGGAAGGGGCGGCTGTCAATGATACCTCTTCCGGCAATGTGATCGAGTTTAAAGGCGCTGGCGCCAAACAACTGTGTGGCCGATTGAGCAGATTCCTGCATGATATCGGTGACCACGCATTTCACTGAATTGGATTCGAACCCAATCATTGAAAGATCGTTATTGATATCGGCCGTTTTACAGCTGTGGGCACACATGGCTGCACATATTGTATAATATGACTGAAGCTTGGCGAGCCGCTGCTGAACCTGATCATGGCTGAAAAGCGATTTTCCGCCAATGTATCGCTGTTTCACATGAGCCATGCTTTCATCAAGCATTCGTTTTACGAATCCGATAGCCATGCCAGGAATATGCAGCCTGCTGCGGTGCAAGAGATCGAGCATCATTTTCAGGCCGGTGGTTTCAGGGATCAGTTTATGGGTTTTGGGTAGTGTTACATCAATGCGGTTTCGTCCGTAAGGAATCTGATAGAGTCCGAGGTTCGAAAACACTTCTTCAACAATGATTTGTTGTCCCGGGCTTGTTTCATCGCAGATAAAGAAATCAATATCTCTTTTAAGCTCGCCCGAAGGCAGGCGTTCACGAGCTGTGAGCAGCCAGTATTCTGCCCAGCCTGTCAACCCGGCCCAGTGTTTCAGACCCCTGAGCTTATACTTGCCATTCACTTCAGTAAAATGTGTTTGCATATTCAGAGCATCACTTCCGAACCCTGGTTCGGTAATCATTAAGCCACCCATGTTCTGGTGGTTCAGGAACCTGTCAAAGATGGGTTGCTTGATTTCTTCCTGACCGTATTTGCCAACAGGTTGAAGGAATAAGGCCATGTTGATACCCAACGTAAGCGATAATGCAAGCGATTCATATGCAGTGGCTTCAAGCAGTGCAATGGTTTCTTCCATTTTGCTTCCCCGGCCACCGTACGCTACAGGAATTGCCACCGATAGAGGATTCAGACTCATGATCTCACGCAGTACAAAAGGGGGCATTCCACGTTTGAGCGCTATCTGGTCAATGCTGGCCCTTACATGGAACACATTCTTCATGCGCTCTTTTATATCGCATAAAAATTTTTCAAAAGGTATGTCCTGTATATTCGTTGTGTTCATTGGTGTTCTTAGATTCATTTTTATGCAGCACGAGTGCGTAAAAGCTTATTCTTGATGGGTTTTTATCATTTATTAAACATTTGTAGCTGCATATTGTTGCCTGTCATCTTTTCATAATAAGCTTCAGAAACTTTCCGGATCAAATTCCTGACAGCACCCTGGCATATCAGAAAAACTATTTGTGTAAACCAAATCGTTTCCGGTATGTTAAGTAGCTTGTATTTAGCCAATATGCTTATAATTATAAATAAGCAATATTATCGGCACTACTTCAAATGAACCAGAAAAACCAAAACAATGAATTATACGATTGCAGTCCCGCAAAAATCAATCAGCGGGGTTTTACCCATAAGACTGGTTGGAGAGTTTTTTCTCTACTCAAAAATGTGGGTGTTTTTCTTCTTGTTGCTGGCAATGATTCAGTCAGGCCAGCTAAAAGCACAGCGCACCCTCACCACCAAGGCCGGCGCTACCATCCACGCTTTTTCGGCTGAAGACGGCATTCCTGGTGCCAATTTTTCAAATGCAATTGTTACTGAAGATGGCTACATCTGGCTAAGTACAACATCAGGAATTGTTAGAATGAGCGGAAATGAAATTGAAGACTTTGGTTCGGAATACGGAATACCATTGATGCGGCAACTTCATTACGATCGCAAACAAAATACGTTATGGTTCACTGATGCTGAATCCCTTATAAAATATGACCACCAGGAAATAGTTCGCTACGATGCAAGAGATGGATTTATAATGCCAGGCGGGGCACGTAAGGAAGCAATTGCAATGCTCAGCGACAGCCGGAACCGCTTGTGGATAGGTTCGTTAACACCCCAGCTCAACACACCCAATAACGGTGGTTTGGTACTTTTTGAAGATGGAGAGTTCAAAACCATATCAAAAGAGATGCTTCCGCTGCATAATGTGGCCGGAATCAAGGAGGCTTCTGACGGCTCGTTGTGGTTCACATCCTATGGATATCATGCCAATGGGTTTAACAATAATTACGCATGGTTAGCACAGTACAAAGACAATTCGTTTCAGGTTTTTGACACTTTATGCCCTTGTATGAATGTTAACCTGACTTTTAAGCAACCAAAAGGTTTGACACCGGCAATTGTTGAAGACAAACAAGGGAACCTTTGGTTTCATTGTACCGGAAGAACCAATACTACAAACCGGAGTTTTGATAAACACGGATTATTTGTGTTCAGGAACGATGCATTTGAGCCGGTTCAGGAGGTCAACAGCCAACAGGAAAATGGCATCCGGATATTTGAGCAATTTTATGATAAAAGCCGGGATGAACTGTATGTTGCATTTACCAGGAATGAAGGTTTTCCCGTCAATCAAATCAATGATATACTGATGGTTTTGCGCAATGGTAAATGGCAGCAGGAAGTTGTAGTGGAGCCTGAAACACTGATAAGCATGCTTGAAGATGAATATGATACCGATAAGATTTTGCCAATTCAGTTTTTTATGAACACGCTTGCCAACGATAAACTGACGGCAAGTTTACTGATTGTTGACCTGCCAACCGGGCGGTGGTTCAGCGTTGTGTTCGTAAAAGAGGGAGGTGAATGGAAGTGGATGGATACCTTGCCTGGCATACTTATCATGAACCCAGAGGAGAATACATACTTCACCGCACAGCAGGAGCCGGATAATGTTGGAATTTATATTCCGCCTTTTTCAAGATTGCTCAGCCAATCCGACGGCTTGACGAAATTACCAACCGAAGGAGGTCAGCTATTCACCGATGATGAAGGAAATGTTTGGATTACCTACGGCAACCGCTGGGATGTTTCAACCAAAACCTGGAACTCAGCAGGCCTGAACATGTGGGATGGTGAACGGCTACATAGCTTTACTACCGATGATGGTCTTAGTTCCAATGCGGTTTTTGATCCTATTCAGTCTACTGACGGTTCGCTATGGTTCCCATCTGATAATGGAGTAAATCGCTTAACAAAGGAAGCTGGGAATTACAGGATTAGCAATTTTTTTACCGAAACCAAAGAAGCTTTCCGTGTATCTGATGCTGTTGAAAAAACCAGCGGCGAAATATTCTTTTACCAGACTTACGTTAATCCCGGAACCGCTGAGCAGCCAGGTTTCAAACAATTCTTTGGTCGGTTTAATGGCCGGTTTATTGAACCATTTGCCCCACCCTTTCCTGACAGTGTGCTAAAATTGCCTTTTCAGGCATTTGAAATGTTCGCCGACAGGGATAATCGGCTGTGGATATATGCACGATTTGCAGGCTCAGACAATGAACTTGCTTCGGCAGCAACAATTATCAGGGTACTTGAAGATGACTCGTGGTTTGACCCTACCGAAGAGTGGCAGGTGCCTGATACCCGTTTGTTCTATGTTGGAGAACTCAGCAATGGTATTTATTATATTGTGAACGGGGGATATTACAAATTTGATTTTGACCTCAAAAGATTTGTTGATCTCTCTGACAGTATTGCACCTGGTGTTGATTTCAGAATACTTCAGCAGGTAATGACCTTTAACATGAAGTTCGATATTCAAGGTAAGGAGCATCTATATATCCGCTTGCGCGAAAGAGGCCTGGTAATATTGGATGAGACCAGCCTTACTTATCTCGACCGCCGTAACGGATTGCCTAGCCTGCAATTGCTCTATCCCAATATTGACCGCAACGGCGATGTGCTTTTCACCGTCCCAAACGGAGGTGTAATATTTAACGGCAAGGAGTTCATTTATATCAGAGACAATGCCGTTAAAGATGGAAGTCCCCGGGCCATTGCCCGCGATAAACATCAAAACATGCTTATCCTGTACCAGGGACTGGGTATCTCAGTGACTAAACTGGATACCATGCAATACCCGGTTCGATTATCTTCGGTATGGGTAGGTGACGAGCGTTTTTTCGAAGGGCAAACGGTAAAGCTCGAAGCGAACCAAAACAACATTGAATTCCACTTTGCGACCCTCAATTTTACAAATCCGGAAAACGTACAATTCACATACCTCCTCGAAGGTTATGATCAGGATTGGAGCCGACCCACAAAAATCAACTTCATGGAGTACAGAAACCTGCCTGCAGGCAATTACACGTTCCGCCTGAAAGGTATTAGCCCGGGCAATGTTTTCTCCGAAGAAGCAGTATTTCATTTTACTATTGCCCCGCCCTGGTGGCAAACCACGGCAGCTTACATTCTATACACCATTTTATTGGTAGCGCTCATTTATTTCACTAACCGGATTCAACGCCAGCGGGCTGTTGCCAGGGAACGCGAGCGGGCAAGAGAAAAAGAACTGGTACAAGCCAGGGAAATCGAAAAAGCTTACACCGAACTTAAGGCAACCCAGGCGCAACTCATTCAATCAGAAAAGATGGCCTCACTTGGAGAACTTACCGCCGGTATTGCCCATGAAATTCAGAATCCGCTCAACTTTGTCAACAATTTTGCGGAAGTGAGTGGTGAGTTAATTGATGAGGCTAATCAGGAGTTGGCAGTTGGCAATGGGCAGTTGGCAAAAGAAATCCTGACAGACATCCGGCAAAACCTCGAAAAGATAAATCACCACGGCAAACGTGCTGATGCAATCGTAAAAGGCATGTTGCAGCATAGCAGAAGCGGCAACGGCAAAAAAGAAAGTACTGATATCAATGCCCAGGCTGATGAATATTTGCGACTGAGTTATCACGGTTTACGAGCCAAAGACAAATCATTCAATGCAAGTTTTATATCCAACTTCGATCCGAACCTTCCAAAAGTTGAGGTTATTACGCAGGATATTGGCAGGGTGCTGCTGAATTTGATCAATAACGCTTTTTATGCGGTGATTGAAAAATCGAAATCCATTCCGGCAGAGACGCAAAGCATTGGGTCTCTAAACGTATATAAACCCACCGTAACCGTTTCAACTAAAAACCTTGGTGATCAGATTGAAATCTCAGTAAAAGACAATGGCAATGGCATTCCTGAAGAAATCAAAAACAAAATCTTCCAGCCATTTTTTACTACGAAACCCACCGGGCAGGGAACAGGATTGGGATTGTCATTGAGTTATGATATTGTGAAGACGCATGGCGGGGAATTGAAGGTTGAGACGAACCAGGGCGAAGGGTCAACTTTTATAATAGTCTTACCGGTATAATTATATACACACTCAATTTTCGCAAAATGCCGGATAAAAACCAGAACATAGAAGAAGCCCCCAAGGTATTTGAAACCTTTTGGGTAAGTTACCTTAAAGGAGGACTGGAGACTTTTTCATCTACCCGCCCCATTGAAGAACATCGCCAAAATACATAAGTCATGAAAAATCTCTTTTATGTATGGCTCTTTTTGCCGCTGATAGCCAACGCTCAGTCTAACCTGCCATCGCAAACAGCTGACTCCCTCTGGCAGGTATGGCAGGATGAAACGCAATCAGACTCCATAAGACTGAAAGCGCTGGATACTTTCATCTGGAGGAAATACCTCTTTACCCAACCCGACAGCGCATTTTACTACGCACAATTGGAATTCGAATATGCCAAATCCAGGGGCTTGAAAATACATATGGCCGACGCCCTCAATACACAAGGTATTTCATTCGCCATAAGGGGCAATTCCGAAAGGGCCATTGATTATTTTATCAGAAGTTTGAAAATAAAGGAGGAAATTGAAGATCAGATGGGAGTGGCCAATTTGTTGAACAACATTGGAATTATCTATGAAGATCTGGGAGATTACACAAGGGCCATTGACAATTATATGCAGAGCCTGGACATTCAGGAAGAGATTGGCAATATGAAAGGTATGGCCAATGCGCTGAACAATATTGGCAACAGTTTCTACAACCAAAATGATTTCATCAAAGCCATTGATTACCATACACGCAGCTTAAATCTCAAAGAAAAAATCGGCGATAACAAAGGAATCTCAGAATCTCTGAACAACCTCGGACTTGTTTATCAAAAACAAGGTGACCTGACCAAAGCTTTGGATGCCTTTACCCGCAGTTTAGAAATAAAAGAGGAATTCGGAGACAAACAAGGCATGGCAAATTCATTGAATAATATCGGTTTTCTTTATCTGGAGCAAAGCAATTACAACAGCGCTCTTTTGTTTAGCCGGCGTGCTCTAAACATGGCAAAGGAAGTAGGCGCAGTATCTCAAACCCGCGATGCTGCAAAATCACTTTGGGAAATACAAAAAAATTCAGGCAATTACAAACAAGGTTTGGAGATGTATGAGCTGTATATACAGATGCGCGATAGCATCCTGAGCGAAGAAAACGTGAAAGAGGTCATCCGGCAGGAGTATCAATACGCTTATGAAAAACAAGCAGTGGCCGATAGCGTGTCCAATGCCAGGGCGGCGGAGCTAAAAAACGCACAAATCGCCCAACAACAAGCCGAACTAAAAGCTAAAAGGAATCAGCAATACGGTTTGTTCATTGGTCTTGCGCTGATGGTCATTATTGCCGGAAATGCTTATTATCGGTTCCAATCCAAAAAGAAAGCCAATGTTGTATTGCACAAAACATTGTCTGATCTCAAGTCCACCCAGGCCCAACTCATCCAATCTGAAAAGATGGCCAGCCTCGGTGAACTCACCGCAGGGATTGCCCATGAGATTCAGAATCCGTTGAACTTTGTGAACAATTTTGCGGAAGTGAGTAGTGAAATGATTGATGAGGCTAACCAGGAGTTGGCAGTTGGCAATGGGCAGTTCGCAAAAGAAATCCTGACAGACATCCGGCAAAACCTCGAAAAAATCAACCATCACGGCAAACGTGCCGATGCCATTGTAAAAGGAATGTTACAACATTCACGAACCAGTAATGGCGTAAAAGAACCAACCGATATCAATGCATTGGCCGATGAATATTTGCGGTTGAGTTATCACGGTTTACGGGCAAGAGACAAATCATTTAACGCAGATTTTAAAACTGACTTTGATGAAACCCTTCCTAAAATCAGCGTCATCCAGCAGAATATTGGACGAGTTTTGCTGAATTTGATTAACAACGCTTTTTATGCTGTTTCGGAGAAAAACCTGTCAGGTTTGGAAGAAAATTACAAACCCGCCGTAACCATCTCCACCAAAAATCTCGGCGATCAGATTGAAATCTCGGTAAAAGATAATGGAAACGGCATTCCTGAAGAAATCAAAAACAAAATCTTCCAGCCGTTTTTTACAACAAAGCCCACCGGGCAGGGAACCGGGCTGGGCTTAAGCCTGAGTTATGATATTGTAAAGGCGCATGGTGGGGTACTTAATTTCAGTACATCGCCTGGCGGTACCATTTTTAAAATCCTGTTGAACAAATAGCGCCAGGACTCCATTCATAAGTATAAACTATAAAAAGGTTAAGGTATTGAAAACGAATTACAATTATTGGCTTTGGCTTTTCAGTCTGTTTTATTTCCTTGCTGACCCGGTTGAGGCACAGCAGCAGAAAAACCTTCGCTTTGAGCGGTTCACCATTGAGCAGGGGCTTTCATCTGACCGCATCCGCGACATTGCACAAGACCACTTAGGCTACATCTGGGTGGCTACCGAATCCGGAGTTAGCCGTTACGACGGTTATGACTTTAGGGTATATCGCAACATTCCTGGCGTATTAACCACAATCAGCGATAATTTCTCAAATGTAGTTTATGCGGATAAATATGGAAAGATCTGGGTTGGTACAAACTCGGGGTTGAATCTCTACAACCCTGTTGGGGATTCATTTGAAAGAATATTCCACGAACCCGGAAACGATTCCTCTCTGCCTGGCAATGTAATTCACGAAATATTTGAATCAAAAAGCGGCGATTTATGGCTGGGTACGAACAACGGGCTTGCACTTTATGACCGTAAAAACCACTCTTTTGTAAGTCAATGGAATAAAAACGGCGAACGTGTTGACCTGCGGGGAGTTGAAGTCGTATCAATAACCGAGGATGCTTATGGGACACTTTGGATCGGTTGCGGCAACAAAGGTCTGATAACTTACAGTCCGGCAGAGCAAAACATCCGTTTTTTCGATCAGGAACCCATCCCAGGTGTTTCGTTTCCATCATCCAATATTTCGAAAGTACTGGCAGATTCATTTGGTAATATCTGGATCGGGTTTTTGTCAAACGACATTCAGGAAATCACCATTGGTAACACAACGGTTGCCGTAATTGATGGATTAGGGAGGTTAAACACGGAAACAAATAACTTCACATTATTCAGGTATGATCCGGTAGCCCAGCCCGGATTATGGAACAAGGTGTCAGATATTCATGAAACACGCGACGGCACCCTTTGGGTTTCAACCTATTTAAATAATTCTCTTTGCGGCCTTCATCGTTTTGACAGGCAAACGGAACTATTCACCAAGCACTCATTTGACCCCCAAAATCCTTCAAGTTTATCATGGGCATATTCCACAGCGGTGTATGAAGACCGTTTTAGTAATTTGTGGGTGGGAACATCCAGAGGCCTAAATAAAGCAGATCTGGATAAATGGCAAATGGAAACCTTCAGTTTCAGGCCAGACGCACCTAATCTCTTGCTGGACAATTATTATGGAATCGAAGAAATATATGACGGTGTGTTTTGGATTGGTCTGGATGTGACAGGAATCATCGAATGGAACCGGAATACGGGAGAAAAAACACATTTTAGTCCGCTTAATCCATTTTCTGAAGGTGCTGAATTGGACATTTCGGCAGGCGCAGCACATATTATCAAGAAAGATCATTCCGGAGAAATCTGGATTGGACACGGCGTTAATGGTGTTGCCCGTGCCAATCTGCATACAAAACGAAGCGTAAGATATGTTTCGAATGCAGATAATTCAGGTGCCTTAAGCGGTAATTTTGTTACCGGTATATTGGTGGATCGAATGAATACGGTCTGGATAACTACCACCGATGGTTTGAACAGGTATAACCGTGCTGATGATACCTTTACTAGATGGACTACGCATAACAGTGAAATTGGCAGCAACAATCTGAATACGATTTTTGAAGATAGCCGCGGCATCATTTGGCTTGGAACCAGAGAGCATATTTACGACCCAAAACCTACCCGTTCAGATGGCCTGATTAGATTTGACCCGGCCGGTGAATCCTTCACCACATACCGACATGATCCGAAAAAAATAACCAGCCTCAGTAATGATGCAGTTAATTCAATCGGAGAAGACGAAAATGGCATGCTTTGGATTGGTACGAACAATGGACTCAACCGCTTTAATGTAAATGATGAAACCTTTGAACATTATCATGTGAAAGACGGGTTGCCGGACCCGATTGTGATCGGTTTGCTGTTTGATAATGAGGGAACTATTTGGCTGAGCACATTAAAAGGCTTATCCCGGTTTAACCCTGAAACAAAAGTCTTTCGCAACTACGACAAAAGCGATGGGGTGCAGGCAAACCGCTTCAATGATTTTTCATATTTCAAGACCAAAGAGGGGGAACTGATTTTCGGCGGGGTTGCTGGCGCAAATTATTTTAATCCCTCCGAAATCTTTGAAAATTCAAAGGAACCTGTTGTTCACCTTACCAATTTTGGGGTGAATAACAGCCCGTTTGCGTTGAAAGAACCGTTGCAGGAAATCGGGGAAACAGAACTTAATTGGTATGAAAATTCTGTGGGATTTGAATTTACCGCAATCAATTTCCGTTCTCCGGAACTTACTGTGTATGAATATACTCTTCAGGGATATGACGACGGGTGGATATCGGCCGGCACCCGCCGTTTTGCAAACTATACCAATCTACCCCCAGGTAAATATACTTTTCATGTTCGCGCAGTGAATGCGGAAGGCATCGTGAGCAAGGTCAATGCAACAATGGCAATACGGATACGACCACCCTTTTGGAAAACCTGGTGGGCGTATGGGTTTTACTTAATCCTGTTCGTTGCAGGAATTCATGCTATTGACCGGTATCAAAGAAAGCGACTGATTCAGAAAGAGAGAGAGGAAGCGCGGGAAAAAGAGCTCGAACAAGCCAGGGAGATAGAGAAAGCCTACACCGAACTCAAATCCACCCAGGCTCAGCTCATCCAATCCGAGAAAATGGCCTCCCTGGGGGAGCTTACTGCCGGTATTGCGCATGAAATTCAAAATCCACTGAACTTTGTGAACAACTTTGCAGAAGTGAGTGGTGAGATGATTGACGAGATGAAAGAGGAGTTGGAGGAGGGGAGTAAGCAGTTGGCAGTTGGCAGCAGGCAATCAGGGGAAGAGAAATTGGAATTGGTGAAAGAAATTGCAGAGAACATCAAACAAAACCTGGAAAAAATAAACCACCACGGCAAGCGCGCTGACGCCATTGTGAAAGGAATGCTGCAACACAGCCGTAGCAGTAATGGCGCAAAAGAACCCACCGATATCAATGCCCTGGCTGATGAATACCTGCGTCTTTCCTATCATGGTTTGCGAGCAAAAGACAAATCATTTAACGCAGATTTTAAAACAGATTTTGATCCCACTTTACCAAAAGCTGAAGTTATTCCACAGGACATCGGCCGGGTTTTGCATAACATTATAAACAATGCCTTTTACGCAGTTTCTGAACGGGGAAAGCAAAATGAAAACGGTTACAATCCAGAAGTTGAAGTAAGCACAAAAAACCTGAACGATAAAATCGAAATCAGGGTAAGAGACAATGGAAATGGAATTCCAAAAGATGTTTTAGATAAAATCTTCCAACCCTTCTTCACAACAAAACCATCCGGGCAGGGAACGGGGCTCGGATTAAGTTTGAGCTACGATATTGTGAAGGCGCATGGCGGGGAACTGCTGGTGGAGTCAAAAGCAGGCGAAGAAACAGAGTTTATGATTCTATTACCAATGATGTAGACAAAATGGCAAAAAAGTTTTTTTTAATCATATTTATTTTATCAGGACTGATTTTGGGGTTGCCGGTTCAGGGCTCTGACCAGTATGCATACAACCTTGCCGATACAGTCCGGGTCAAACACGCTATTGAGCTTTCCCACCATCATTACGAAGATTTTGAATACGATAGCAGTTTGTATTATGCAACGCATGCTTTGGAGCTATCTCATCATCTGCTCAATTTGAATGGCGTTGAATCCGATGAACATCTCTTCAACAGAATTAAAGCATTGAAAGTACAAAGTTACGTGGCTTATGCTTGGGCAACAATAGGAATTGATTTTCAGGCTGCAGAGGATTCGCTGGAAGCAGCACTCAATTTAGTCGGAGAAAACGGCTTTGTTCTTGAACAAGCTTCCATTTATTCGGGGATGGGTAGTATTTACGACCGCAAAGGACAGAATGATAAAGCTTTACAATACTTTCATCAGGCATTGGAATTATATCAGAAGTCAGGCGACACAACCAATTATTTGGATCAACTGATCAACATAGGACTTGTATTAAGGATGTCAGGCAACTATGGCGAATCGTTGGAATACTTGATGGAATCGCTGAAAATCGGACGACAGCTCAATGATAGCGGCGCCATTGTTGAGTCATTGCTTGCCATGGGGTTTGTGTATGCTTTTGTCGAACAATGGGACGATGCCCTCAGGTGTCAGCGGGAAGCGCTGGCAATATACCAACAGGCGAATAACCCGTGGGGCATCGCTAGGATCCACAACGATATGGGAGTAACTTACAACCTGGCCGGGGAACAGGATTCCGCGCTGGTACATCACGAGGCAGCACTGGAAATCAGGCTCAAATCAAACGACTCGTACAATACCTTTGCAAGTTACGCCTACATTGGCGACATTTTCGCAGACAAAGGAAATATTTCAAAAGCCATTGAATATTATGAAAACGCCATTCCATACGGAAATGAAGCTGGGTATAAGATTACTTTAGTGGACGCGCACCTGAGACTCGGAAAATATTGTCTTTTGCTGCCTGATGAGGAAAAGTCGCTCGCTAATTTCAACATTGCGCTGCAATTGAGCCGGGAAATCGGCGATCCAACAGGCCAGTCAAGAGCTGCCATGGGATTAGCCAAAATTAGATTAGCCAGAAATGAAGTCGGTGGTGCCATTACAATGCTAAAGTCAGCGGAAAAAACGGCTCCGGAATCAAACCTGCAATACAGGAAAGAGCTTTACAAAGAAATTTCAGAAACCTATTATAAGCTTGGAGACTATAAAAATGCCTATCTAAACAGCAAGATCTATTCGGCGGTAAAAGATTCGGTGAGCGCCGCCGAAAACCTCGAAAAAATCACCCGGCTAACCAATATACTGGAATTTGAAAATGAAATGGCGCTGAAGAAAGAAAGCAATGAAAAAATGATGGCTCTTAAGCAGGCGGAGGTCAACCGCGAACGTTTTACACGCAACATTTTCCTGGCCGGGATGTTACTAGCTGTAGTGCTGGTTGTCATCACCTTCATCAGATTTATTGAAAAGAAAAAATTAAGTAGAAAATTGAATGAAACTCTGAGCAACCTGAGGGCAACCCAGGCCCAGCTCATCCACGCTGAAAAAATGGCTTCCCTCGGAGAACTTACCGCCGGTATTGCCCATGAGATACAGAACCCCTTGAATTTTGTGAACAATTTTGCGGAAGTAAGTAGTGAGATGATTGACGAAATGAATCAAGAGTTGGCAGTTGGTAATAAGCAGTCGGCAGTTGATTTGTCAAAGGAAATCAAACAAAACCTCGAAAAAATAAATCACCATGGCAGACGAGCCGATGCCATCGTGAAAGGTATGTTGCAGCACAGCAGAGCCAGCACAGGACAGAAAGAATTGACAGATATCAACTCCCTGGCTGATGAATATCTGCGGTTAAGCTATCATGGCTTGCGCGCAAAAGACAAATCTTTCAACGCAAGTTTTAAAACCGATTTTGATTCTAATCTGCCGAAAGTTAATGTTATTACACAGGACATCGGCAGGGTGCTGCTGAATCTGATCAATAACGCCTTTTACGCTTGTGCTGAACAGGGTCGAGGCGAAAACCCGACGGGTTTGGAATATAAACCCACCATCACCGTTTCCACTAAAAGCCAAGGTGATCAGTTCAGAATTTCCGTAAAAGACAATGGTGGTGGTATTCCGGAAGAAATCAAAGACAAGATCTTCCAGCCCTTCTTCACTACAAAACCAACCGGACAAGGAACAGGCCTGGGATTAAGCATGTGTTACGACATCATCACAAAGGGGCATGGCGGTGATTTAAAGGTTGAATCCCCGCCTGCCTGCGAGGCAGGAAAAGCCGGAGAGGGAGCTGAGTTTATCATTTTACTGCCAATTAAAAAAATTTGAAATGTCAATGAACCGGATCATATCAGCCATATTGATAACTGTGACCATGCTCCTGAGCTTTATGGGCTGCAAGTCCAATCCCGGGGAAGACAGGGAGGAGACTGTCATTCACCGTGATTCGGTGTTGGCGCCGGTTGTGGTTAAAGCAGGTAAACCGGAAAAGCATTATCTTGAAAGCCTTCCTTCACCAAAGAAAACCTCGATGGCAGAATCCAGGCCCGCGGTTAATAATCCGGCAAACTTTTTCATACACATGAAAAACTTTGATACGGAAGATGGATTGGCCATGAGCAGTGTACTTTGCGGATTTAAGGATCAAAACGGCTTATTCTGGTTCGGAACTTCCGGTAATGGTGTGAGTAGGTACGATGGGAAAACCTTCACAAGCTTTAACTCATCAAACGGATTGATACACAACCTGATCAACTGCATTACCGAGGATAGTTATGGCAATATCTGGTTCGGAACCTTAGGAGGGGTCAGCGTTTACGATGGCAGGTCATTTACCAATTATACAACACAACAGGGACTTCCCGATAACGATATCAATAAAATAATGGAAGACCGGGATGGTAACATCTGGATGGGAACACAAAACGGACTGAGCCTGCTGCAAGTTTCGGAAAATGTTGAAGTGCACAATAATTTTATCAACTTTAATCAGGAGGACGGCCTGGAAGGCGATGCTGTATTTGACATCCATCAGGATAAAAACGGCAGTTTGTGGTTTGCCGCAAAAAAGGGAGTGTACAAATATGATCCCGATAAAACCAAAACTTTTGTCAATGTGCTCGAAATAGCCGGATTAAAAGAACGAGCGGTTACGACCCTGGTCGAAGATCATGATGCTATTTTGTGGTTCGGGACAGAGGAGGGCATCATCAGGTTTGACCCTTCGGGAAAATCAGAGCCAGTGACCTTTTCAGTTGATGATGGACTGGTGAACAATAACATCCGGAGCAGCCTGGTGGATATGTTTGGAAACATCTGGTTCGGCACCTTCGGGGGCGTTTCGGGTTACAACAAGAAAGACGGCTCATTCATTAACCTTACAACCGCGCAGGGATTGTCAAATAACATTGTTTGCAGCATTATTGAAGACGAAGCCGGCAGCCTGTGGTTCGGTACCCTGGGAGGTGGACTTTGTCGTTATGATGGCCAGAGCATCATGAGCTATACCGTTAAGCAAGGTTTGCCCGGAACGGTGATCTATGCCGTAGCTGAAGACCACCAGGGAAATCTTTGGCTTGGATCAAACGACGCCGGGATCACAAAATATACACCACCTAATGAGTTCGCGAAAAATTCATTTTTTTCAAATTATAAATCCGTACAAGGCTTGCCCAACAATTATATACTTGCTATGATAGCCGACCGCAATGGCGTTCTTTGGCTGGGTTCAACAACGGGCATGTACAAATTCGACGGTCACACAGTTTACACCTACACAAGCGCACAGGGGCTGAAAACTGATCATACAGTGTGTTTTGCTGAAAACCGCCACGGCCATCTTTGGATTGGAACCTACCAGGGAGGTGCAAGCAAGTTTGATGGCAAATCGTTCACAAATTATACCACCGATGAGGGTTTGATCCACAACACAGTTTGGGCAATCATGGAAGACCAGGCTGGAAATATCTGGTTTGCTACCCGTGGCGGCTTAAGTATATTTACAGGGGAAAGCTTTATCAATTTTACCACCGGGCAGGGACTGCCCGACAACAAGCTCTCATCTGTAATTGAAGATCGTCATGGAAATATCCTTATCGGGACATGGGGCAGCGGCATTGCAGTTATCCGGAAAGAAATCGCAGAATCTCTTATCACTCAAAATTCAATGGAACCGGGTACAGCGTTTTTTGAAAATTATTCGACCAACAATGGCATCTCCAACAATGTAGTGTATAATATCCTGGAGGACAGCACCGGCAATATATTCATCGGATCGAATGAAGGTATAACTGTGTTGAAAGGCGGACTGGATACTTCGGGAAAAACTCTCGCAAACAACGGCCTTGAAAATTACAATCAGAAAGCAGGGTTTCCCATCAAGGATATCAGCAATAACAACAGCATGTTTTTGGATAGCCGTGGAATACTTTGGGGAGGAACAGGCGATAAACTGGTTAGGTTTGATTACAACAAGGTACATACAAGCCAGGAAGCCTCCTGGATCTTGATCCGGAATGTTAAGGTCAATAACGAGTACATCAGTTGGCACATGCTGCAAAAAGATCGGAAGAAAACAGAACAGACAGCAAGCTCCGACAATTTTGTTTCCCCCGATCAAAATGACGAACTGCTTGTATTTGGAAAAATCTTAAGCACCAGCGCTCGTGATTCACTTTCCAGAAAATTCCGGTCGCTGCGGTTCGACAGTATTTCACCTTTTTATGCAGTTCCCCTGCATCTGACTTTGCCTTACGCGTTTAATCACATTGGTTTCGATTTCGTGGGCGTGGAAACCCGCAGGCCGTTTTTAGTTCGATACCAATACAAATTGGAAGGTTATGACAAGGACTGGAGTCCTCCTGACACCAAATCCACAGCCGAATATGGAAATCTTTCTGCCGGTGAATATACGTTTTTGGTCAAGGCACAAAGTCCTGATGGTGTGTGGAGCGAGCCGGTTGCTTACAATTTTAAAGTCTTGCCGCCCTGGTACCTCTCCTGGCCTGCTTACCTCTTTTACAGCTTACTGCTGTTTTTTATATTATACCTGGCAGACCGGATTCAGCGCCGCCGGGTGATTGCGATGGAAAGACAAAGGGCAATGCAACGCGAACTGGAACAAGCAAAGGAAATTGAAAAATCGTTTCATGAACTGAAAATAGCGCAGGCCCAGCTTATTCAGTCCGAAAGAATGGCTTCGTTGGGAGAACTGGCTGCCGGTATTGCCCATGAAATACAAAATCCGCTGAACTTCGTCAATAACTTCTCAGAAGTGAGCGCCGATCTATTAAGGGAAATGAATGAGGAAATTGAAAAGGGCAATACAGATGAAGTAAAAGAGATCACTGCTGATCTGATCCAAAACCTTGAGATCATTTCACAACATGGCAAAAGAGCAAGCAGCATTGTCAAGGGCATGCTCGAACATTCCCGCACCAGCAAAGGCGAAAAACGCCCTGTTGATATCAATGCACTGGCCGACGAATTTTTACGGCTCTCATATCACGGCCTCCGTGTGAGGGACAAATCATTTAATGCAAACTTCAGGCTTGATGCTGATGAAAGTTTGCCAAGGGTGAATGTGGTGCCCCAGGATATGGGAAGGGTGTTGCTGAATTTGATCAATAATGCGTTTTACGCTTGTGCTGAGCGAAGCCGAGGTGAAACACTGACGGATTCAAAAACCCTGTCGGGTTTGGATTACAAACCCACGGTTATTGTTTCCACCAAAAACCTTGAAAATAATATTGAGGTCCGAATAAAAGACAACGGCAACGGCATTCCGGAAGAAATAAAAAATAAGATATTCCAGCCATTTTTCACAACCAAACCTACAGGTGAAGGAACAGGCCTGGGGTTGTCATTAAGTCATGATATTATCAAAGCCCACGGCGGGAAATTGAAAGTAGCATCCAAAATGGGCGAAGGCACTGAATTTTTAATTGTTTTACCAAAATAACCAATCAAATGAAAATACTTGTTGTTGACGACGAAAAAGACATACAAATGCTCTTTGAACAGCGGTTCAGAAAAGAAATAAGAAACCAGGAAATAGAATTTGTGTTTGCTTTTTCAGGCGAAGAAGCGCTCGAACACATGAACAACCTCAATCATGAATTCGTTCTGATCCTTTCTGATATAAACATGCCCGGCATGAGCGGCCTCGACTTGCTGAAAAAAATTAAGGCTAAATATTCCCAGCCACCACCGGTGGTTATGATGATCACGGCCTATGGCGATGCAGAAAATCATAACACCGCCAACTCGCTGGGTGCAGATGATTTTCTAACAAAGCCTCTTGATTTTGGTTTATTAAAGGAGAAGTTTAAACAAATGCAGTAATGGCTAAGATTCTTGTAGTAGATGATGAGGTGGACTTGGAAGTGTTGATCAAACAGAAATTCCGTCAGAAAATCCGTGAACAGCAATACGAATTCCTTTTTGCAACCAATGGCCGGCATGCGCTGGAGCAACTTGAGCTGCACAAGGATGTTGAACTGGTGCTGAGCGACATAAACATGCCCGAAATGGACGGTCTTACCCTGTTGGGAAAGCTCAATGAAAAAAAGCTGCTGCTGAAATCGGTGGTGGTTTCAGCATACGGAGATATGGAAAATATACGCACGGCCATGAACCGCGGGGCTTTTGACTTCGTTACCAAACCTGTAAATTTTACGGATCTGGAACTGACCATCGAAAAAACCCTCCTGCATGTCAGGCAAATGAAAGATACTTTGAAGGCCATCAGGGAAAACAATATTTTGAAAATGTACGTGGCCGAAGATGTGCTGAATTTTATGGGCGGCGGTGAAATCGAAGCCCGGCTCATGAACAACGAAACTGTTGAAGCCACCGTGGCATTCATTGATATTTGCGGGTTTACAAGGATCAGCGAACAGGAAACACCCGACACTGTAGTTAAACTTCTTAATAGCTATTTCGATCTGATCACCAAGGAAATCATTGCACAAAACGGTGCAATTGATAAATTCATCGGCGATTGTGTTTTGGCTGTTTTTCGTGGCGACCACCACCTCGACCGCGCCCTGGATGCCTGCATTTCGGTTCGCGATAAAATTAATGAACTGCCAGCAGCTGGCAGTAATCAATTTGTGCCTAAGGTTTCGATAGGGTTAAACAGTGGTGAGATGGTAAGCGGCAACATCGGCTCTGCCACGCTTCGCCGCCTCGATTATACCGTGATTGGCGACACGGTGAACACCGCGCAGCGCTTGCAATCCAAAGCCGAACCCGGGCAAATCGTCATCAGCGAAAAAAGTTATGAGCAGATCAATCAGTTCTTCAATTGCCGGAAAATCGGTGAGGTGAACATGAAAAACAAGTCGGCACCCATAACCATTTATGAAGTAATCAGTTAAAAAATGAAATCATATCACCTGCTTGAATCCATTGGCAATACGCCTTTGGTAAAGCTACAGAAAATCAACCCTTTTTCTCATATTGAGATTTACGTTAAACTTGAATTTTTCAATCCCGGAGGCAGCATCAAGGACAGGATCGTAAGGCATATTATTGAAGATGCTGAAGCCAGGGGTTTGCTAAAGCCAGGCGGAACCATTGTCGAAAATACTTCCGGGAATACCGGGGCAGCAGTGGCCATGATTGCCGCCATCAAAGGTTACAAAGCAATTCTTACCATGCCCGACAAAGTAAGCAAAGAAAAACAGGATGCTCTGAAAGCGTTCGGTGCAGAGATTATTGTGACCCCAACATCCGCGCCGCCCAATTCTCCCGATCATTATGTGAACACGGCAAAACGTATTGCAGCCGAAACGCCCAACAGTTTCCGGGTCAACCAATATGATAACCAAAAAAATCCGGAAGCTCATTACCAAACTACCGGCCCCGAAATCTGGGAACAAACCGGCGGCAGGGTTACGCATTTTGTGAGTGGCGGCAGCACAGGCGGCACAATTAGCGGGGTAGGCAAATTCCTGAAAGAGAAAAATCCTCAGGTGAAAGTAATTATGCCCGATCCTGTTGGTTCAATTTATTATGAGTATTTCAAGACAGGCAAAATCAATACCGATGGCAGTTGCACTTACCAGGTTGAAGGCGTGGGCGAAGATCACCTGGCCGAAGCCATGGATTTTTCACTGGTAGATGAAATGTATCAGTTCACCGATCAGGTTGCGTTTTCAACGGCCCGCAAACTAGCCCACGAAGAAGGCATTTTCGGCAGCGGCACTGGCGGCGCTAATGTGTGGGCTGCCTTAAAACATGCCGCCACATTGAAAGAGCCTGCCGTAATCGTCACCATGATCCCCGACAGCGGTGCGAAATATTTATCCAAGTTTTACAACAATGAGTGGATGCACAAAAACGGCTACAAACTGGATTAAATAACAATAATGATAGTATAAAATAAGGCGTTCAAAACTTGTGAGTTACTAGTTTTTTTTTCATTCTGAGCGCAGCGAAGAATCTGCTTTTCAACTATAGAGAGTTCCTTCACTCCGTTCAGGATGACAAGATTTAACCTTTTGAAATAGCCTCCATCAACCTTATCCTTTTAGTGCACAAATAATAAAGCATTTTAAAATGAAATTCTCAACCAAAGCAATCCATGTAGGGCAAAAGCCCGATCCTTCTACCGGGGCTATTATCCCACCTGTTTACCTTACCTCAACCTATGTGCAGGAAGCGCCCGACAAACACAAAGGCTACGATTACACCCGCGCCGGCAATCCCAATTTTACGAACCTTGAGCAAACCCTTGCCGCGCTTGAAAACGGGAAATATGCCACTGTTTTTTCATCCGGGATCGGCGCAACAACCGCTATTCTCTCAACCCTGCAACAGGGTGATGTTGTAGCAGCGGGCAGCGATCTTTATGGCGGAACTTTCCGCCTCTTCAACCAGGTTTTCAGGCAGTTTGGTGTGAACCTTATCACAGTCAATACACAGGATCTGAACCAGGTGGAAGAAGTGCTGAAAAAATCTCCCAAAATGATTTTCCTGGAATCGCCCAGCAATCCATTGCTCAGAATATCTGATATTGCCGCCATTGCTGAAATGGCAAAAAAGCACGGCGTTCTTACAGTTGTTGACAACACCTTTGCGACCCCATATTTTCAGAACCCGCTGAACCTGGGCGCTGACATAGTGATGCACAGCACCACCAAATACATTGGCGGCCATTCGGATGTTGTTGGTGGCGTGGCAATCACCAACAACAAGGAAATGAAAACCAAACTGGATTTTGCCCGCAAAGCCATTGGTTTGAACCCCAGCCCTTTTGATGCATGGCTCACAAGTAAAGGCTTGAAAACGCTGGGTGTACGCATGGAACGCCACGCACATAACGCCATGCAGGTAGCTGAGTTTTTTCAGAACCATCAGTTGGTAGCCCGGGTGTATTATCCCGGCCTCGAAACCCATCCGTATCATGACATTGCCCGCAGGCAAATGAGCGGTTTCAGCGGGATAGTTTCTGTTGAATTCAAGCTCAGCATTGAGCAAACCATACAACTTATCTCATCGTTTAACTACTTCTCACTGGCCGAAAGCCTTGGCGGTGTTGAATCTTTGGTAGATCACCCTGCCAGCATGACCCATGCCTCCATCTCAAAAGAAGAGAGAGAAAAAAACGGCCTCAGCGACGGCTTGGTAAGGTTCTCGGTTGGCATTGAAGATGTGGAAGACCTGATCAGCGATCTTGAGAAACATTTGGCGCGTTTTGCCTGAGCGACCCGAATAATCACTTCTAAGCATATCCATCTTTTCAATAAGGCGATTCAATTTCCTGAAAAGCTTTCATAATGACAGACAGCAAAATTCTCTAAATACGTATTCTTCGGTTTGAACCGAAATATTCATATTAAATTTTCGGTTTGTATTCCCGGAATTCGGTAAAGCGGGCTGTTTTAAAATAGTACCGTTTTATTTCTCAAACTCCTTTGTCTGTTGCTCCAGCACTTTCTGAACCGCCATAAAAACCTCTGAGCGGATTTTTTCCGGGGTATCATTCACCCTGAAAGTATCAATCCAGAAGCTCACGGTAACATCAAGGCAGCCAGGCGAAATTCCGGAAATATTTGCTGTGGTCTTTCGCCTTCGCCTTATAACGCCCTCTACAGTGTTCACTGCTCCCTCAATCATCTTAATGGATTTATTATAATCTGATCCATCAGGCAATCCCACCATAAAATCATATCGTAAAAAGCCGTCAATGGTGTAGTTGATCAGCGGGGTTTTCAGGATTAAGGCATTTGGAACAAAAACATCTTTGCCATCAAGTGTTTTAAGCTGAGTATCGCGCATGTTTAAGGTAACTACTTTGCCTTTTATGACTCCCGATTCAACAAAGTCGCCTATCCTGAAAGGACGTTTGAAGGCCATGATGATACCTGCCAAAAAGTTTTCGCCAATATCGCGTAAGGTAAAACCAATAATAAATGCAGTAAGGCCGGCGCCGGCAAGAATACCGGCAATTACCCCTCCCAATCCAATAATCTTTAATGAGAACAGTATGCCAATTAATATAATCACAAACCTGATCATGGTAGCCAGGAAATCAGCCAGCAAAGGATCTTCCATCTGCCTTTTAAGTTTCCTGTCTGAGATGCTGCGAATCTTCCGTGATACGAACCATGCCAGGATCAGCACCAGCAAAGCCAGCAATAGTCTGGGGGTTATCACAACCAATTTGTCGTAATACTGAAATAATTCCTCGCGTATGTCATTGAAAAACGTCTGCATAAATGTATTGCCTGGGATGATTGTATTCAGTTCATAAACAAAATTTTGCCAAATAAGCATGTTATTCAGCTAGTCAGCTTACATAAGAACAAGCATAACGTTTACCTTGTTTAGTAGGTACTGCTATCTTATAGCTAATGATTGTCAGATTATAAATGCTTCTGACTGAACTATTATGTTCAAAACAAGAATTATTCGAAAACTACCTGGATTGTTTAAGGCAATAGTTTTAGAACCGGTTTGGAAATCAAGCCGGTTTTTGATTTATCTTTGATTCTGCACAGAAATCATCCGAACATTGAGCAGAACAGCTTGTTATAAAGATAATCCAGGTACTGTGGCTGTAGCTTTCAGCAAGGGAAAAGAAGGATCGCACTATGGAAATTACCTCACCTTAAATCACTCTTACCGAAAACAGCAGGTATTTTGAAACCAGTAAAGATGGATGGGCACAACTTCGCTGCAAAGCTGCCCTATCAGTATGGGCAGCAAACAATTGATTATGAAATCCACAATTTTTGAGCAACGCAGCCTGGGTGTCAACTTCTGGCCTGGTCAGGAACCCACCATACGGGTTTGGGCTCCGAAGGCAGAGAAAATTTCATTGCAGGTTGTGGGGAAAAACAATATTCCGCTTCACCAGGAAGAATATGGTTACTGGCAGGCAAGTTGTCCGGGTGTAAAACCTGGCGATCGTTACCTGATCAATGTCAACGACGAAAATACTTTCCCTAATCCGGCCTCCCTGTCGCAGCCTGATGGTGTGCATGAGCCTTCTGAATGCATGGATCTGAACGAGATCAGAAAAATCCGGGATGAACAATGGACAGGAATACCTCTTCAGGATCTGATAATTTATGAATTACATGTAGGCACCTTTACGCCTGAAGGAACTTTTATGGCCCTTCAGCAAAAGCTTGACTATTTAGCAGATTTGGGCATCAATGCCATCGAAATTATGCCGGTGGCAGCTTTTCCCGGTTCGCGCAACTGGGGCTATGATGGCGTTTTCCCTTTCGCTGTGCAGAAATCTTATGGCGGCGCCATCGAGTTTGCAAACTTGATCAAGGCCTGCCATCAGAAAGAAATTGCCGTTATACTGGATGTGGTATACAACCATCTTGGCCCCGAAGGCAATTATTTGAAAGCATTCGGCCCTTATTTTACTGATAGGTACAAAACACCCTGGGGTACAGCCGTTAACTTTGACGATGCCTGCTGCGATGGGGTCAGGCATTACTTTCTTGAAAACGCTTTGATATGGCTGCGTGATTTTCACGTTGATGGACTGCGTCTTGACGCTGTTCATGCCATAAAGGATTTTAGCCCAAAACATTTCTTGCAGGAATTAAGCGAAGAAGTGTTGAAACTAAACGAAAAAGCCGATACACAGCACTTCCTCATTGCCGAGAGTGATCTTAACGATATCCGTTTCATTGATTCACTTAGTCAGGGCGGTTATGGCCTGGATGCCCAGTGGTGCGATGAATGGCATCATGCAATCCACGCCCTGATGACGGGTGAGCGCCAGGGCTATTATGCCGATTTTGGCAGTTTAGAGCAAGTTGTTAAGGCTTTCAACCATGGCTGGGTGTATGATGGCAAGTTTTCTCCTCATCACAAAAAAAGGTTTGGAACATCTACGTCCGGCCAACCCGGTCATCGTTTCGTGATCTTTATCCAAAATCATGATCACGTTGGGAACCGCATGAAAGGCGAAAGGTTCAGTACACTTCTTGACTTTGAGAGCCTGAAGCTGGCCGCCGGAGCCATGTTTGCGAGTCCGTTTGTTCCCATGCTTTTTATGGGCGAAGAATATGCCGAGGATAGCCCCTTTCAGTATTTTATCAGCCATGAAGATAAGGAGTTGTTAGCGCTTGTGTGGGAAAGCCGAAAAGAAGAATTCCGGGAATTTATGAATGATGCCGAACCGCCAGATCCGGCTGCAGTAGAAACCTTTGAGCGCTCGAAACTAAAATGGGATTTTCAGGAGGATGAGTCAAAACGAAAAATACTGGCTTATTATAAGAAACTCATTGCGTTGCGTAAAGAAGAGCCCTTATTGCGACCCGGAAACCGCGATCGCATACTTGCCACAGAGGTTCCTGATAAGCAAGTCATAATGCTTGTGCGTGAAAACAACAACGAGCGCCTTATTGCACTGATGAACTTCAATATTCATGAAGTAACGATTGAGATTCCTGTATTCAAGTCTGACAGCGCCCAGGTACTGATCTGCTCGGCTCATGAGATGTGGGGTGGCAAGGTCAATAATTATACGACCCCATTAACTAAAACAGGGCAGGCATTTACGGCCAATGTTACAGGAAAATCCTTCATTTTAATCCGCCTAACTTAATTTCAAAAACATGTACAATCTAATCTCTACCTACCGTATACAATTCCACAAGGACTATGGCCTGAAAGACCTTGAGAAACAAATTAAATACCTGGCTTTGCTTGGGGTTGGAACCATTTATGCTTCAATCAACGCGTTAGAAATTTTCGTCAACTTTGGCGTTGGATTATTTTTCAGCAAATAAAGTTTAAAATGAAGGCATTATTCATTTTTGTCAGAAAGTAACCTTATAAAACAAATTTTTATGGAAAATATAGCAGCCCGGGAATTAATAGTGAGCAAGCCGGTAACCTTAACCGAAATACCCACCAATATAGAAACTGCCTATTCGAAGAAGGAAAAGAAAAAGTCGCTAAAAAAAATTGCTAAAAAGCTCAGTGAGCTTCAGGATACGATGTATGCCCACAACCGTTATGGTGTGCTGGTTTGCATACAGGGTATGGATACATCCGGCAAAGACAGCCTGATCAGGGAAGTGTTCAGCAAGTGCAATCCTCGTGGAGTAGTAGTTCACAGCTTTAAGACGCCTTCCCGGAATGAGCTTCAACACGATTATTTATGGAGGCACTATATTGCCTTGCCTGAAAAAGGAAAGTATGCAATCTTCAACCGCAGCCATTATGAAAACGTGCTTGTAACAAGGGTAAACCCGAAGTACTTACTTTTCGAGAATATTCCCGGAATAGAAAAGGTAAAGGATGTACCTGCCGATTTTTGGGAAAAACGATATAACCAGATCAGGAATTTTGAACAGCACATTACACAAAATGGAATTATTGTCTTTAAATTTTTTCTGCATTTAAGTAAAGAAGAGCAAAGGCAGAGATTGTTGAGAAGACTTGAGAAAGAAAATAAAAACTGGAAGTTCGAACCCAGCGATTTAACGGAAAGAAAATTGTGGGATGAATATATCAAGTATAACGAGGAAGCAATCAACAAAACATCATTGCCGCATGCACCCTGGCATATTATCCCTGCCGACGATAAGAAATTAGCAAGATACCTGGTGGCAAAAGTTATTTATGAAAAAATGGCTCAACACACTGATATTACTGAACCACAGCTGGATAGCAACATTCTTGAAAATATTGAGATGTACAAAGCAAAGCTGGCCAGCAATGTTCTTTAACTAAAATTTATTCTAAATCTATACTATTTCAATCATGGATATGGAAAATGCCACGCAGAATAAACAAAGCTGGCATGCAATAGAAGCCGGCGATGCGCTCCAAAAACTACAATCCGACCAGGAAAAAGGGTTGAATGATAACGAAGCAAAAGAACGCCTTGAGAAATATGGGAAAAATGAAATCCCCAAAGGAAAAAAACGTAGCTGGTGGTTTCGCCTGCTGATGCAATTTCACAATATACTCATCTATGTTTTAATTGCCGCTGCAATCATTACAGCGTTGATGGAACATTGGATTGATATGTGGGTGATATTGGCAGTAGTCATCATCAATGCCCTTATTGGGTTCGTACAGGAAGGAAAGGCCGAGAAAGCTCTGGAAAGCATCCGCGAAATGCTTTCCCTAGAAGCAATTGTAATAAGGGATGGGGAAAACAAAACCATTGAAGCTGAAAATCTGGTTCCCGGCGACATGGTAAGGCTTAAATCAGGGGATAAAATCCCTGCCGATATCCGGATCGTGCAATCAAGGGATTTCAGGGTAGAGGAATCCCCACTGACCGGCGAATCATCCGCTGTTGAAAAAACATCTGAACCGGTAGATGAAAATGCCATTCCTAGCGATAGAACTTCGATGGCATTTTCAGGAACTGTAGTAACTTATGGTAAAGCCTCAGGTGTAGTAACCGCAACCGGGTCAAATACTGAAATCGGTAAAATAAATGAAATGATTTCGGGTGTTGAAAAAATAACCACCCCTTTGTTACAGCAGATTGAAAAATTTGGCAAATGGCTGTCGATAATAATCCTGGGGGTTACAGCGGCATTCTTTGCATTCGGGTATTTTTTCCGCGATTACAGCTTAAACAACCTCTTCCTTGCCGCCATCGGCCTGATAGTAGCCTCAATCCCGGAAGGTTTGCCGGCTATTATGACCATCACCCTCGCCATGGGTGTGCAGCGCATGGCCAAACGCAATGCCATTATCAGGCGCTTGCCATCGGTTGAAACCCTGGGTGCGGTGAACGTAATCTGCTCTGACAAAACAGGAACCCTTACACGCAACGAGATGATGGCCCGAACCATTATTACTGCCGAAAAGGAATACCATGTGGAAGGCACGGGTTATGAACCCGAAGGCAAATTCATGCACAACAACAAGGAAGTTGGTCCGGAAGAGGAAAAGGTTTTATGGCAATTGTTGAGAACCGTTCGAACCAGTAATAATTCTGAGATCGGCAAGGATGATGAAGGCAAATGGAAGCTGACCGGTACACCCACTGAGGGCGCTACGCTTACAATGAGTTATAAAGCCGGTTTGAAAGATTTCAAGCCCGAACGCATTGACAGCATTCCGTTTGAATCGGATCATAAATATATGGCCACACTAAACAAGGTAGATGATGATGTGATCATTTTCATGACCGGCGCCCCGGAACGGCTGCTTGAAATGTGCAGCAAACAATATACTGCTGATGGCGAACAAGATATTGACAACGACTACTGGGAGAAAAAGATGGTAGAAGTGGCAGCAAAAGGACAGCGGCTTCTGGCAGCGGCTTTCAATGTAACGGACAAAAACAGGAAAGAGCTGGAAAAGGATGACCTTGAGAGCAATAAGGTTTTTCTTGGTTTGATAGGTATCATTGACCCTCCCCGCGAAGAAGCCATTGAAGCGATCAAAGAATGTAAAGCAGCAGGGGTGGAAGTTAAAATGATCACTGGCGATCATGCTATCACGGCCAAAGCCATCGGCAAGGAAATTGGCATAGGCGACGGTGACAAAGTAATTACCGGCAAGGAACTGGAAGAAAAAAGCGATGACCAACTCAGGGAGGTTGTGAAAGAATATGATGTGTATGCACGAACCAGTCCCGAACATAAACTGCGGCTTGTAACAGCCCTACAGGAAAATGGCAAACTCGTTGCCATGACCGGCGATGGCGTGAACGACGCCCCGGCACTGAAAAAGGCAAACATTGGCATTGCCATGGGCATAAAAGGAACAGAAGTTACGAAAGATGCTTCAGAAATGGTACTGGCCGATGATAATTTCGCTTCCATTGTAAACGCTATCGAAGAAGGCCGGACTGTGTATGATAATATCCGCAAAGCGCTTTTATTCATCCTGCCAACCAATGGCGCTGAAGCGCTGGTTCTGATGTCGGCTATCGTGCTTGGCATCATCATGCCTATTACCCCTGCCCAAATTTTGTGGGTAAATATGGTGACTGCCATTACGCTTGCCCTTGCGCTTTCCTTCGAACCTATGGAAGACAAGGTAATGGAACGACATCCACGAAAATCAGATGAGCCGATCCTCGGCAAATTGTTTATTTGGCGGATCTCCTTTGTTTCAATACTAATTGGCGGTCTGACCCTGGTCGTTTTCAACCTGATGCGCAACAGCGGCCTCGACGATGTTGCTGCACGAACTATCGCTGTGAACACTCTTGTAGCCGGACAGTTGTTTTACCTTTTCAATTGCCGGTCCATCAAATCGCCCAGCCTGGGGAAGGATTTCTTCAACAACAGATATGCATTCATCGCCACAGGCGCGCTCATCCTCCTGCAAATGCTGTTTGTGTATGCTCCTTTTATGAACACTTTCTTCAACACCTCCCCCATTGGCGCCGCTTACTGGCTTTATCCACTTGGAGCAGGGCTTGCAGTGTTTGTATTGGTTGAGATTGAGAAGTGGGTGATTGGGAAGATAACAAAAGATAGCAGCAGGTAATAATTCCAAGTGGTGCCTTCGACAAGCTCAGGCACCGGCAACATCCTTCTTCAACTTAGTTCCGCCGCCAGCCAACCCGTGGAAAACGCCAACTGCAAATTAAATCCCCCTGTGGTTCCGTCAAGGTCAACGACTTCGCCAGCAAAATACAGGTTGGGGGCCAGTTTTGATTCCATTGTTTTTGGATTGATCTCGGTAAGGTTCACACCACCTGAAGTAATGATAGCTTCTTTAAACCCCGGATGACCTGTAACTTCAAACCTGAAGTCTTTCATCAGCAGCAATATTTTTCGACGTTCCTTTGCTGTTACCTGGTGGCAGAGTTTGTTGCCATCCATTTCAAGTTGTTCAAGAAAAACGGGGATTAATTTGGCCGGTAACCAAAGCCTGAAAATATTTTCAAGCTGTTTTTTGCCATGTTCATTGATATCGCGCAAAAGACGGACATCCAGTTTCTTTTCATCAAGCGCCGGTTTCAGATCAATGCCAATTACGACTTTGTGATTCTTGTATAACTCTTCCACAACATGTCGGCTGAGTGTGAGAATGATTGGCCCGCTGAGGCCGTAATGCGCAAACATCAGTTCGCCAAATTCTTCAGCAGCCTTTTTTCCGTTGACCCAAACCACGGCATTCACGTTTTTCAATCCAAGTCCCTGAAGTTTCTCGGCAATATCGCCTTTGGTAACCAGGGGTACAAGCGCCGGTCTTACTTCATTGATGGTATGACCCACCTGTTTTGCCAACGCATAACCATCACCGGTGGAGCCGGTTGCAGGATAAGATTTGCCACCAGTGCAGATGATAACTCTTTTGCCAAAAAACTCTTTACTGATTCCATTCACCAAAGTTCGAACTCCAACAACTGCATTTTCTTCAATGAGCAATCCACTGACTCTGGCTTCATACATGGTTTCGATATTCTTTTTGCCCATCCAGCTTATAAGGGCGTTCACCACATCGGCTGCCAGGTTGCTTACAGGAAAAACCCGGTCTCCGCGTTCGGTGGTGGTTTCCACGCCCTGGTCGTGCATGATCTTCAGAATATCTTCAGTAAAGAACGCATCAAAAGCATGTTGTAAAAACCGGCCCTGCGGGAAAATATTTTTATAAAAAACAGATTTCGGGGAATTGTTGGTGATGTTGCAACGCCCTTTGCCGGTTATCAGCAGCTTGCGCCCCGCCCTCCGCATTTTTTCCAGTAAAACTACCTTTGCGCCCTGCTGTGCGGCATGGCCTGCCGCAATCAAGCCAGCCGCGCCGGCGCCAATCACAATTACATCATAGGTGGTTTGTCTATTTTTCTCAGGCATCAAGATGTTCTTTTGTTCTTTTATACTATTGTTCAATTGTTCTACTGTTCTATTGTTCTATTATTTGTTCGAGGTTCAATGTTCAAAGTTCCGGGTTAAGAGAGATTCGACTAAATGTGGACTGCTGCTGCCGCTGCCTACTGCCGCTTTTTTCCGGGTTCATAATTCGAATGTTCTACTGTTCCATTGTTCTACTGTTCCTTTTCTAAAAGCCCCATCCCCGCCTTCACCCCATCCGCTGCACTCGAAATGATCCCTCCCGCATAGCCGCTGCCTTCGCCTATCAGATAAAGGTTCTCAAAACCTAAACATAATCCGCCTGCTTCCCGGATAACCTGAATGGGCGATGAGGTTTTGCTTTCGAGGCCTATAAGATTGCCGGTTTCAAAACCTTTCATTTTTCTGGAAAAATCAATCAGGCCGGCGCGCATTGCTTTGACTACATTTTTGGGCAGGAGTTCCCACAAAGGCGCTGGTTTCAATCCCAGCGGGAAGCTGCTTTCAAGGTTAGATTTGCGGCTCTTCCCTTCAATAAAATCATTGATGCTGCAGGCTGGCGCAGCATAGCCTTTAGAATATTGAAAAAAATGCTTTTCAAGATTTCCAAGCCAGTCAAGGGCTTCAAAAGGTGTGAGTTCTTTTCCGGCAAGCTCATCGGGGTGTATGCCTGCAACGCAGGCGGCATTGGCAAAACGGCCATCGCGTTTAAAATAGCTCATGCCGTTTACAATGTTTGATCCGGCATAAGCCGTTGCCGGAACAACCATGCCTCCCGGGCACATACAAAAAGAATAAACCTGGTGCTTACCATCCGCCTGGGAAGTCAGCCGGTATTCTGCAGCTTTCACTCCCGGTAATTTTGCCTTGCCCCATTGCGCCAGGTTGATGATTTCCTGCGGGTGTTCCATGCGGCTGCCAATGGCGAAATTCTTGGTTCGGAAAGCAACACCACGGCGCATAAGCATGCGGTAAGTCTCGTAAGCCGAATGGCCGGGGGCGATAAATAATGCATCAAGCGGAATTACTCCCGCTGAAGTGATTGCTTCGGTTACTTTGCCATCTTTCACCCGAATATCTTCAAGCATAGTTTCAAACATCATTTTCCCACCAAGGTTTTCATACTCGGTTCGCAGGTACTTAACAATTTTCTTCAGGTTGTCGGTTCCAAGGTGAGGATAAGTCATATAAGCAATTTCATCAGGTGCACCGGCCTGGATATAGCTCGAAAGAATGAACTGACGTTCCAGGGAAATATGTTTGGATCGCGAAGTAAGCTTGCCATCCGAGAAAGTTCCCGCACCGCCTTCGCCGAAAGCATAATTGTTTATTGGATCAAAATCAGCATTGCGCTCGAAACTTAAAATGCTGCGGCTCCTTTTCAATACTTCCGAACCGCGCTCAATCAATGTGGTGTTGAACCCCGCCTTTTGCAACACAAACGCGCAGAAAAACCCAGCCGGGCCGCTGCCCACCACCAGAATTTCTTTTTGCCATTTGCGGTAAGGGATTTTAAGTGATTCAACGCGGGGTATTTCTCCTCCTTTGAGTTCATCAGAAACTACTGCTACTTGCAGCAGCCAGTGTATACGGCTTCTGTTCCTGGCATCCAGGCTTTTGCCTTCAACCTGGAAAGAAAACTTTCTGATCCCGAGATTGTTGCCAATGATCTTACGCAATGACTCTTCGTTGTAGTCTGTAGCAACTTTAACAGTTATTTGTTTGAAACCCATAGTCAATAGAAATAAGTTGCAAAGTTAAGTGAAGGGTGAGTGTTAAATTTAAAAAACATCAAGTCCGGGTGAAATAGCATGATTATTCTGAAATACAGGAGATAAGTCGCCCGCCTCTGGCGGGTTTAAGATTTGCGTGGGCTAATTTTTTCTACCAATAACGGAGGCTGTCTCAAAACTTGGGAGTTTGCTTTTTTGTCATTTTGATCCGCCGCGGCGGAGAAGAATCTAGCATACAGACAAATGAGATCCTTCACTTCGTTCAGGATGACAAGATTTAACGTTTTGAGACATCCTCTCCGCCAGGAACAAAATATTGGTAGAAGGCTGCATGTGGTTCAAAAGTGTTAGGTTTGCATAATAAAACCCAAATACACCTCAATGATCGCCAAAGACCTGATTTCAGATGCCATTTTGCCGGTAAGACCGGACGACACTTTTATACAGGCCCTAAGCTGGATGGATGAGTTCAGGGTTGCACATTTGCCGGTGGTGGATGGTTCGGAATATATTGGCCTGCTTTCAGAAGATGACATCTATGGCAATAGCCACTTTGAGGAAGCCATCGGTTCGCATGCGTTAACCCTTCCAAAACCTTACGTTGACGAGCTTCGTCATGTTTTTGAAGTATTAAATTTGTTTTCCGAGCATAAACTCACCCTGCTTCCGGTGCTGGATGATAAAAACCAGTATGTTGGTGTGATAACATTAGAAGGGCTGATGCAAAGTTTTGCCTCAATAGCTTCGATTCAAAATCCAGGTTCAGTGATTGTGCTGGAGCGGAACTATACTGATTATTCCTTATCCGAGATCACCCAGATCATTGAATCAAACGATGCCACCATCCTCAGCATGTTTATCACCTCGGTTCCTGAAAGCACCCTGATGGAAATTTCCATTAAGATCAACCGCATGGAACTTGGCCCGATACTGCAAACCTTTAACCGTTACAACTATATTATTAAAGCCACTTACGGAGAAGCTTCCTATTACGACGACCTGAAAGACCGTTATGATCAACTGATGACTTATCTGAACGTTTGAACCGAACTTCCGTAATCATGCTGTTCAGTCTACGCTATCTCAGGGTAAATCCTGCAAATAATTTCCCCTTTTCAACCCTGCTCCTGTCGTTCATTATTGCTTTTAGTATCAATGCAGATGCTTTGAGTAATGAACCGCAAGAAACTCAGGAAGCGTCATATATTACTGTGGGAACCATCAGTCTGGTTGGAAATAAGATTACGCAACCGGGCATTATTTACCGCGAAATCTTATTCCGCAGCAATGATTCAATTTCTTCCGATAACTGGTCGGAATTCCTGATCCAAAGCAGGCAAAACCTGCTTAACACATCACTTTTCAATTTTGTTGAAATTGAAACATCAGTACGCGAAGGCAACGCAAATATTATTGATATCACTTTCCGCTTTGTTGAAAGATGGTATATATGGCCAATCCCTGTGGTTGAACTTGCCGACCGCAACTTCAATGAGTGGTGGGAAAGTCGGGATTTTTCGCGACTCAACTACGGCATCTTTCTGAACCACAATAATTTCCGCGGGCGTCGTGAATTGCTCCAGGCGCTTGTGCTGGCAGGTTACAGCCAGGCTTTTGCACTGAACTACCTTAAGCCCAATTTAAACAAGGCGCAAACGCTGGGCTTTGGACTGGGTTTTTCTTTTAGCCGCAGGCATGAACTCGCTTATGCCACCAGCAACGACCTGCTTGTATATTTTGATGACCCCAGAAAATATACCATGAGGGATTTTATTGTTAATGGCAGTTTGTTTTTTCGCCCCCAAATCCATCAAAGCCACAGTCTTTTACTGCAATTCAGTCAATTTCATTTTACTGATACAATTTACAGTCTAAATCCTGATTTTTATATTAACAACAATACATCGCCACGTTTCCTAAGCCTGGTGTATGAATTCCGCAGCGATCACCGCAACCTGAAATATTACCCTACCTCAGGTTATTACTACGACCTGGTAGTCTCAAAACACGGACTTGGAATTTTGCAGAACAGCAAGCTGAATGTTCTCAATGTGAGTTCAAGTTATAAACGTTACCTTCCATTACACGAGCGATGGTATCTGCTGACGGGTGCTACAGCAAAGCTCTCATTTTCTTCCGAACAACCTTATTTTATGAGCCGTTCACTCGGCTATATGTATGATTTTGTAAGGGGGTACGAGTATTATGTTGTGGATGGAACGCATGCAGGCCTCTTGAAAACAAATCTTAAATATCAAATCCTTAAGCCGGTTGTCATTCAATTGCCATTTATCAGGTCGGAAAAATTCAGCAAATTACATTTGTCACTTTTTCTGGGCATTCATTCCGACATTGGTTTTGTTTACGAACCCGGAAACGATAATTCTGCGAACCAGTTGCCCAACCGTTTGCTCTGGGGAAATGGAGTAGGTTTTGATGTGGTAACATACTATGATCGGGTCATGCGGATGGAATACTCTGTGAACCATTTCGGTGAATACGGTTTCTTCGTGCACTTCCTGGCGCCCATTTGAAAGTCCCAAATCCCAAGTCTCAAAATCAAAGACCCAAGAGACAAGAGACGAGAATCAAGAGAAAAGAGAAAAGAACCAAGACCCAAGTCCAAAATTCAAAATCCCAAGAAAAAAGTTGGCAGTTGGCAAATAACAGTTGGCAAAAACTGAAGTCCGCAATCCTGGTACTTAGTACAACACTCCATCACTGCATCACTGCAACCAATCAACCAATTGACCAGTTGACCAGTTGACCAATCGACAAATCACACAACAAAACAATTTTTCGTAATCTTGCACTATCAATCCCTTGCATACATTTAACCAAATAAGCGTATGAGAATAGCATTATACGGGAAATCAGCCGATAGCGAAGGCATCGCTTGCCTTAAACCATTGTTTGAAAGATTCAGCCATCACCAGATCAGCTACATAATTTACAAGCCTTTTTATGAAGTCTTGCGATCTGAGATTGATCTGGGTGACAATCCGGCACTTTTCACAAGCAAGGATGTGCTGAAGGATAAAGCTGACTTTCTCTTTTCAATCGGTGGCGACGGTACGCTGCTTGACACACTAACACTTGTGCGCGATTCAGGTATACCGGTTATGGGTATCAACCTGGGCAGAATGGGATTTTTATCAAGCATCTCAAAAAAAGATATTATTCCGGCTATTGATGCAATCGTCAGCGGTGAATATGTGCTGGATTCACGGGAATTGCTCAGCCTTGAAACTTCCGGAAATCTTTTTGGCGAACTGAACTTTGCATTGAATGAACTCACCATTAATAAGAAAGATACATCCTCCATGATTCTGATCCATGTTTATGTGGATGAGAAATTCCTGCATGCCTATTGGGCCGATGGACTGATCATTTCCACACCTACCGGATCAACCGCTTATTCATTATCATGCAATGGCCCAATCATCGCACCCGATGCTGCTAATTTCGTAATCACACCAATTGCCACACACAATTTAACCGTAAGGCCTGTCGTTATTCCCGATAAAAGCATTATCCGCATCAAGGTAGAGGGTCGTGAAAAAGAATATCTTGTGAGCCTTGATTCCCGCTCAGAGGTGATACATCCGGAAACTGAACTTCTGGTGCGCAAGGCCAACTTCCGCATCAACCTTCTTCAGATGAAAGATCAATACTTCTTTCGCACCATTCGCGAGAAGCTGAGCTGGGGTCAGGACATAAGGAACTGAATCAAACCCGTTACCCTTTGTTGTGAAGATAAAAGTGGTAATTTAGCGCCCTCAAAATAAAATGAAAAAATATCTTGTAGCACTGCTCCTTGCCAGCATTTTTTATGCATCAAATGCACAGAAAATTGAACTCGGGGCTTTTGGTGGGGTATCTTATTATATGGGAGATCTGAATCCTGATAAGCCTTTCGAACTTATACAACCAGCCTATGGTTTGGTTTACAGGTATAACTTTAATAACAGGGTTGCTGTGAAAGCCAACCTGTTAAGAGGACTGGTTATAGGCGACGATCTATTAACCAAATACCGTGAAGAAAGAGCCATCAATTTTGAATCCGACATTTATGAACTGTCAGTAATGATGGAGTTTAACTTTTTGGATTACTTTACCGGAAGCAGCCACAACTATGTTACTCCTTACATTTTCGGCGGAGTCGGAGCATTTATGTTCGATCCGCAGGCAACTTACGGTGGCACGCAATACAGCCTGCGCGAACTGCAAACCGAAGGCAACTCTTACTCACAGTTTGCTATGACGTTTCCATTTGGCATCGGATTAAAATATAGCCTTACCAGCAAAATTGGCCTGACATTAGAGTGGGGCATGCGAAAAACAACTACGGATTACCTCGATGATGTGAGCACAACCTATTCATCACAGGCATTGGGCATTGGTGCTGACCTGAACCCACAACCTGTTGCCCCTTTCGACCCATCAGGAAATTACACGGAAGGAATGCAGCGGGGAAATTCAAAAGATAATGATTGGTATAGTTTTGCCGGCCTGTCGGTGGTATTCAGGATTAACTTCAAGGGAAAGGCAAACTGCGATGAACCGGACAGGGTGCGGTTTTAACATTACTTAACAATATAAAACACGGTGTATTTGTATTTTATCCGTTATTTTGGATGACGGCAATTAGCAAGATGAGCCTAAAAGAAAAAATAAACCCCGACCAATTACCACAGCATATTGCCATCATCATGGATGGAAATGGCCGTTGGGCAAAAATGCGAGGAGAGCATCGGATTTTCGGGCATGAGCAAGGTGTAATATCAGTAAGGGAAACCGCTGAAGCTGCCGCCGAAATCGGAATTAAATATCTGACCCTGTATGCCTTTTCAACTGAAAACTGGAAACGCCCGGCTACCGAAATTGAAGCATTGATGCATTTGCTGGTTCAAACCATTAACCAGGAAACAAAAACGCTGTCAGACAATGATATAAGGCTTAAGGCAATTGGCGACCTGAATTCACTTGATAGTCGTTGCCGGGATGAATTACTGGAAGCAATTAAGAAAACATCCGGCAACAAAAGGATGGATCTTATGCTGGCGCTGAGTTACAGTGGTCGCTGGGAGCTTACAGAAACCTTTAAGCAACTGGCCCAGCAGATAAAAGATGGTGTTCTTAAACCATCCGATATCTGCCAGGAAACGATTGCCGCAAACCTGACTACGGCAGGCATTCCCGACCCTGAGCTGCTGATACGTACAAGCGGTGAGTACCGCATCAGTAATTTCCTGCTATGGCAAAGCGCTTACACCGAAATGTATTTTACAACAAAACTCTGGCCCGATTTCCGGAAAGACGACCTGTATGAAGCCATCATTGACTATCAAAACCGTGAGAGGCGGTTCGGGAAAGTGAGCGAACAACTTATAAAGTGTAAACAAAAATGAAATTGAGGTTAATTTGTTCTATCTGCCTGGTACTATCCTTTATTGGCCCTCCGGCAGCGTTATCACAGGTGTTGATCGGCTCTGAACTCCCTGAAATCAATTATACCAGGCCTGCAACCTATACAATAGGTGGAATCACAGTAAGCGGTGTTGAATATCTCGATCATGGTGTAATCATCGTGCTTTCCGGACTAAGCGTAGGCGATATAATCGAAGTTCCAAGCGACAGAATCCGCGATGCTATAGAAAAACTCTGGCTGCAGGGTTTGTTTGAAAATATTAGCATTACCGCAAGCCGGGTAGAAGGTGAGTTGATCTTCCTCAACCTTCACATGAAAGAAAGGCCGCGTTTGAGCAGGTTCAGCTTTCGTGGCGTAAGAAAAGCTGAAGCCGATGATATGCGCGACAAAATAAAACTGGTTCGCAATGATGTTGTAACAGACCATCTGATCATCAGAACCGAAAACATCATCAAAAATCATTTCAGCAGTAAAGGCTATATGAACACCGAAGTAGACATCACTTCTATTCCCGACACTGCTGCCATTCACCAAGTTGAACTTATCATCAACATTGATAAGAAAAGCCGCATCCGTATCGAAACCATCAACATTGATGGCAATCATGCATTATCAGATAAAAAGGCAAAACGGCAACTCAAAGATACCAAGGAGCGCGGGATAGTTAAGCCTTTCGACAGCATGGAACCGTTGATACGGAATGTTGGAAAATCTGCGCTGCGGCTCGATGTACAAGGCATTGGTCAAGCAATAGTAGACGCTTTCAGTGAAGATATCAGGCCCCGAATTCTAAAATCTTCCCGTTTGATCCAGGATGATTATGCTACCGATAAACGCAACCTGATCAGTAAATACAATGAGTTAGGCTATCGCGATGCACGGATCATCTCTGATTCCGTTTATCGAACCGGCAAAAATTTTGTAGCTATTGACTTAAAAATTGATGAAGGCCCGCAATACTATTTTGGCGATATCAGATGGATAGGCAATACCAAATACAGCACAGAAGTGCTTAGCACCGTTCTGGGTATCAATAAAGGGGATATCTACAACCAGAAAATACTTGAAACAAACCTGATGTATAATCCGCAAGGCCTTGACATCAGTTCCCTTTACCTCGACGACGGGTATTTATTTTTCCGTGTCACCCCAGTGGAAGTGCGGGTTGAAAACGATACCATTGACCTTGAAATGCGCCTTTTTGAGGGCAAGCAGGCAACCATCAATAATGTTTCGATTCAGGGCAACACAAGAACAAATGACCATGTTGTTATCCGTGAGTTGCGAACCAGGCCCGGCCAGCTATTCAACCGTACCGATATTATACGATCCACACGCGACCTGGCTCAATTAAAATATTTTGACGCCGAAAAAATAAACCCGGTTCCCATTCCCAACCCCGACGAAGGAACTGTTGATCTTATTTATGAAGTGGAAGAAACCTCCGCTGATCAAATCGAATTGTCGGGTGGCTGGGGCTATGGGCGTATCATTGGCACCCTGGGTTTATCGTTCAATAATTTTTCGACACGGAATTTATTCAAAGGCGATGCCTGGCGGCCAATTCCTGGCGGCGACGGGCAGAAACTCAGCCTGCGGATGCAATCCTTCGGCCGGGGTTACATAAGCTACAGCGCCTCATTTACTGAGCCATGGCTGGGTGGGAAAAAGCCCAACTCCCTTAGTGTTTCTTACTATCACTCAACTTTTACAACAGGTGTTGCAAAGAGCAATCCGCAGTTTGGATCGTTCAAACAGGATGGGTTCTCAGTGATGCTTGGAAAACGTTTACAATGGCCCGACGACTTTTTTGTGCTTATACAAACCATGTCCCTGCAACGCTATTCATTATTTAACTATGCCAATATTCTCCCCGTCGGTGGCGGTACCGGTGATTTTAACAGCATCAGCTACGGGGTAACATTTGGACGAAAATCAGTTGATCAGCCGATTTACCCGCGCGGAGGTTCCGATTTCACCGTTGCACTCACAGTCACACCGCCATATAGTCTTTTCAGCAATAAAAACTATGATGGAATGGCTGATAAAGACAAGTTTAAATGGCTTGAATATCATAAGTGGAACATCAACTCGTCATGGTTTCAGGCAATTGTTGGAGATCTGGTTCTTAGTGTGCGATCACGATACGGTTTTCTTGGGCATTACAACAACGATATTGGCACCATACCCTTCGAACGCTATTTCGTAGGTGGCGATGGCCTTTCGGGTTACAACAACTTCGACGGGCGCGAAATCATCGCCTTCCGTGGGTATAGCGACCAATCACTCACACCAGGCCGTTACAATAACGAGAATATCGGAGCCACTATATATAATAAGAACACCGTGGAGGTCAGATATCCTTTATCACTTAATCCAAGTGCAACGATTTATGTTCTGGGTTTTGCCGAAGCAGGCAACGCCTGGCGTAACTTCGGCGAGTTTAATCCTTTTGATCTCAAACGCTCGGCAGGTGTTGGGGTAAGGGTATTTTTGCCCATGTTCGGTTTGTTAGGCCTCGACTGGGGTTATGGGTTCGACCCAATACCCGGAATGCCATCAGCCAATAAAGGACAGTTCCATTTCTCGATCAACCAATCCATTGATTAGCTATGAAAACTAATAATTTTCAAATTTGGCAGGAAGTTTGCTTATGCGCTGTTGTCGAAAATATTTTTAACATCTAATTTTAGGAGAAATTTATCATGAAAGCATATTCTTTGTTAACCAACCAGAAATCCAACATGATCACATTGTTGGTTGCAGCTACCTTTATGGTTTTTGGGTTCACAAGCCAGGCACAGAAGTTCGCATACGTTGACACCAGTTATATCCTTGAAAACGTACCTGAGTATAATAGCGCTCAAACCCGTATTGATGCCTTAACCGTTGAGTACCAAAAAGAGATTGAGGCGAAGTTTGCTGAAATCGAAAGTCTTTACCGCACTTTCCAGAACGAAGTGATCTTGCTTCCCGAAGAAATGAAACGCAAGCGTGAGGAAGAGATCGTTACCAAGGAAAAGGAAGTAAAAGAATTGCAGCAAAAGCGGTTCGGACAAAGTGGTGATTTATTCAAAAAGCGCGAAGAACTCATCAAGCCTATCCAGGAAAAAATTTACACCGCCCTTGAGGAAGTGGCAGCTGCTGGCAATTATGCCATAATTTTTGATAAAGCCGGCAGTGTTTCTATGCTTTTCACCGATCCGCGATTCGACATCAGCGAAGAAGTGCTGGCTAAGATGGGATATGCTTTCTAAGAATTCTCAATCCGCCCGGTCAGATCGCTAAACAGGGTTTTTGAAATGTTATTAATTGTCTACTTTTGCAGTTTATTAATCAGAAAAACAAATATTTAATTTACGAATGAAAATGAAAAAAGGACTAATTTTTATTGCTTTAAGTGTGTTGGTTTTTACCACACTCAATGTTTCGGCTCAGTCGAAAGCCAAATTTGGCCATATTGATTTTGCTGTATTGTATGCCGCTATGCCGGGTCAGGACTCAATCAAAACGATTTTTGAACAATACACCAAAGACCTGCAGGATACTTTTGCCAGCATGACCAATGAGTATCAGACAAAACTCCAGGATTACCAAGCCAATATGGCCACTATGTCGAACCTGATCCGCCAGAATAAGGAACGCGAAATCATGGATATTCAAACCCGTATGGAAGATTTCCGCACACAAGCAGAACAGGATTTGCAACAAAAGGAGCTTGAACTGACAACACCGATCATTGATAAAGCCCGCCAGGCTGTAAGTGATGTAGCCAAAGAAAACGGTTACACCTACGTTTTCAATAGCTCAGAAGGACTGTTGCTTTATTCTGACCCAAGCGATGATATACTTCCGCTGGTAAAGAAAAAGTTAAACATTCAGTAGCCAACAAAAGAAATCATAAAAAACGAGGCTGCCTCATTGCGGGGCAGCCTCGTTTTGTTTTTGAATAGGTGTTTTTTTTGAATTGTTTTCGGTTCATAGTTTGATCATCTTCACACTGCCGGAAATATTTGAACCAGCAACCCGCAGATAATAAATGCCTCCTGGCAGATGTTGCATGTTAAGTTTAACGTCAAGGCTGCCGGAAATAATTTCCTGTGTGTGAAGAATACTGCCAAGCAGATCAAAAACTGTAATCGTTAAATCGGATTCGTAAACTGGTGCTTGGAAAACAAGTGTGAACAAACCATCGCCGGGATTGGGATAGATCATGAACCCAACTTTGCCTGCCAGATTTCCAATTCCTGATGGTTCATGAATTACAGTATTCGAGTGAATTTTTAAGCCATCTTTCATTAAACTACAATCTTCCGGCATATCAATTTCAACCATGTATTTTTTATAGCCTGTTGGTGGGGCAACATCGGTAAACGACAGGTTTGTTGATGGAACCAACCCAATTTGCTGATAAGGACTGTTATCGATGCTTCGCATAATATAATGGGTAGGATAGTTAAATCCCTCATAGGGCGTCCATAAAAGGTTGATCTCATTATTCACACCCACATTCATTGATAAATGTATGGATTTATGCAACGAGCTTAAACCCGATTCTTCCTGACATGAATCAACCACGGCCAGTTTGTAGCGGTAACTTTGTTGTGCAGGATTTGCTAATGTATCTGTAAACACAGAAGGCTCAGAGAAAAGCGTGGAGCCAATCATTTCATAAACACCGCTTGCGCTGCCTTCCCGGTAAATATTATATGCTATGGTTCGCACATTCTCAGTCTTTTCCCAGAGAATGGTGTTGTTACCGGTTTCCGGATTTACCGTAACCGCGCAAATCAGCTCCCCATCGTAAGGCCGGATGTAGTCAATGCTGAAGCTAATAGTTTCTTCGCACCCATTTGAATCAATAATAGTTACGGTATTTTCCCCAATCGGCAAAGTAACAGCCATATCACCGGTTTCGCTGTTGCTCCAGGCAAAAGTATAAGGCGGAGTTCCTTCCGAACCTTCAACAATTGCAACACCGTCAAGACTGTTTGCACAACTTGCAGCTTGGGTGCTTACTATTTCCGGAACGGGAACCGGGACATGCCCGATGCTGAAGCTGATAGTTTCTTCACACCCGTTGGCATCAGTTACAACTACAAAATGATTACCAACAGCGAGTGCAACAGCCGTATCTCCGGTTTCACCATTGCTCCAGGAAAATTGATAAGGCGGGGTTCCGCCTGTGCTTGTGGCAATGGCCGACCCATTCTGGCTACCAATACAACTTGTTGGCTGAATATTTACTATTTCAGGAACCGGGGCTGGTATGTGTCCAATTGTAAAACTGATACTATCCATGCAACCATTATTGTCCGTTACGACTACAAAATGCTCACCGACCTCCAGGCTTTGGGCTGAATTTCCGTACTCACCATTACTCCACTCAAAAGAATATGGAGGTGTTCCACCTGATGTAATAGCAATTGCAGTTCCATCTGCCGAATTAGAGCAACTTGCCGGGCCTGTAACAATGGTGTCGAAAACGAGTAACAATGGTTCCTCAATCACAATGCTTTCTGTTGCGGTGCAACCGATGGAGTCGGTTACTGTTACCGTATAAGTGCCGGCAGCAAGGTTTAGTGCAATGGCGCTTGTCTGTCCATCGCTCCATACATACGTGTAGGGTGGAATTCCACCTGCAGGAATTGATTGAGCCTGGGCATCAACACCACCTTTACAGCTAACATGGTTAATCACACTTACATTGCATACAGTTTGGCAATTAACCGGCATTATTGATGTAATAAATATATCCCAAGAGCCTCCACCAAATGTTTGCTGGTATGCACCATTGGTTATATGATACCCCGGACCCGTTATTCCGGCTACAATGATATTATCATCCGCATCTACTTTAACATCACGGCCTGACGTGGATGAAAATGAATAGTTTGACAGCAGGGCTGAATAAAACAACTCAGATCCGTTATTTGAAAGTTTACTGACAAATACGGCTTCATAAAATCCATCATTACCTATAAATTGATCTGTGGTTACGGGAAAATCATAAGAGCCTGTGTGGCCAGTGACTATAACATTGTCATTGTCGTCAAGCTCCATTCCAAATAATTGTTCTATTCCATTTCCACTTAGAACAGTTCCCCAAACCATTTGGGTACAACTGGAATTAAGCCTGATAATAAATGCGTCATGCCCATTTCCTACAGGTTGAAACGATCCTGGTGAAGTTGGGAAGTTGGTGGACCAGGTGAAACCACCAACGACGATGTCTCCGTTGGATGCAATTCTAATTGTTCGGCCATAATCCGTACTACTTCCTGTTAGATAGGTTGAATAGAGTACGGCAGTTGCAGTTGGATTGACAACCAGGGCAAAAGCAGGCCAATAGGCTGGACTTGGTAATGTTTGGAATGCACCAGGTGTGATTGGAAAGTGTCCTCCTGCAGATACACTTCCTGTCAGATAAGCATTACCAAGCGCATCAATAGAAATATCTTGGCCTTCAGCTTCGGCAAATATTGCACTATAAATAAGACCTGTGCCTGTGGGGTTTAGCTTGGCTACGAATAAAGTGCCATATTGATAATGAATTGTTCCAGGTGTGGTTGGAAAACCAGAATATGATAATGAACCTCCGGTTATATAAGCATTTCCGGTTTGATCAACAACAATAGCCTTACCGTAGTCATTTCCATTTCCGCCTAAATAAGTTGAATAGGTTAAGGATGTTCCTGTTGCACTCATCCGGGTTACGAACGCAGATGAACCTCCAGGATTCGTTGTCTGGAAAGCTTGATTTGTGACAGGAAAATCGGATGATTGTGTAGATCCGGTAATAAATATACTTTCATCTTGTCCCAATACCATTTTGGGGTGTTCCTCACGCTGACCTCCACCAAGAAAAGTTGAAAAAATCAACATTGACCCTGTGTGATCCAACTTCGAAATAAAAATATCAAAGTCGTCATTTTTTTCCGTTTGGTAAGCTCCTGCTGTTGCAGGGAAATTAGTTGAAATGGTTTGTCCAGCAATAATTATAGAACCATCCTGAGTCAAAGCAATTGAAGGATAAGCATCCAATGCATTCCCTCCCAAATACGTCGAAAACACCAGCGGGTCAATTACCAGGTCTTTGTCAGGGTCATAATTTTCTGCTACGACTCCAAGTGTGCCATCGGTGTTCTTTAGAAAATGACAGGTGACTTCTTTTTCTGCACCATTGATAAACTGGTAGGCGTAGAGTTGGCCGTGGATGACTTCGCCCAGGCTGGTTTCAATTATTAGTTCGCCGTTTTCGTTGATTTTCAAAGCGGCCGGGCCTTCGAGGCTGAATCGTATCTGGTTGATATCCGCCCCGGCTTTCACATGAAAATCATAGCGCAACAAACCGCCATCAAAGTAATATTTAACATTGATGCCTTCATAAACCTCATGGATTTCAATTTGTCCGTAAAGCGGCACATAGCTGGCCCATTTTTCCGGATCATTGCCTTTGAAATAATTATAGTAACCCGGCTGTTTGTCAATTCCGGCGCTTGCGGCGTTTTGGTCAGCGCCCTCAAGGTTCATTTTCACAACATGCCCCTTAATTGTGGTGTTCTCCATTTCGGCCATTCGCTTTTCGTGGACAGGCAAATTCAGTAAATCGGAGGGTTCGTAATTGCGTTCAATAATAAAGTGATCGTAAACAACTCCATTGTTTGTGATCCAGGCGTTCATTCCCGCAATTTTTGTCAGGAAACGAACCTCATCAGGCCATTGGCCTTTGTTTTCAATAAAAAACTGATTGTTCGATCCATTAGTTTCACCAGCATTGGTTGGAATATTTCCAAAAGCGATGAAGGCAACAATGAAAGTTGTAAAAGCGAGGGATAGGTTTTTGTGTTTCATCGTGAATAGGTTTGATGGGTAATACAATAACACGATTGGAATGTCGAACAAATATATATAACATTGTTGAAAAATCTATCAACATCTTAAAATTTAATCCTAAGCATGATTTAAAATGGCAATGAGGCTATTTCTGGTTTAGAAATAGCCTCATTGTTATCAATGTCTAGGTTCTCTCAATTAAGAACCTCAAACTTTTTTTAGTTACACGATCATTAATCCCTTCTTCCCATAAAAATCATGATGTAATACAGCAAAGTCGCCAGTGAAGCCAGTGCAGCCACTACATATGTGTAAGCTGCCCAGCGTAAAGCTTCCTGTGCCTTGGGATGGGTTTCGCGGTTGGTAACACCGGTGCTGCTTAACCAAACAAGGGCGCGGCGACTGGCATCAATTTCAACCGGAAGTGTGATAAAGCTAAAGAGTGTTGTCAATGCAAATAAAACGATACCTGCCAGTAAAATTCCTGGCATGGTTTGAACCAGTAAAATGCCTGCCAGTAAAACCCATTGTACCCATTTTGAAGTAATGCTTACAACCGGAACAAGTTGAGAGCGCATCTGCAACCACGCATAGGCGCGGTCGTGCTGCACGGCATGGCCACATTCGTGTGCTGCAACCGCAGCTGCTGCAACACTGCGACCATTGTATACCTCGGGACTTAAATTCACGGTTCGGTTCGCAGGATTGTAGTGATCAGATAACTTGCCGGGAACCGAAACCACGTTCACACCTTCAACATTGCTTTCGCGGAGCATGCGCTCGGCAATTTCTTTACCGCTAAGCCCAAAGTTGATAGGTATTTTAGAAAAGGCAGTGAATTTTGATTTTAACCGCTGTCCGATGAGCCAGCTCAAAATCATGAAACCAATAAATATAATCCAGATTATGGGCATTTTTCTTTAAGTATTAAGTGAGATGTTCAATTAATCAAACCATTTGCCAAATTTGCTTTCACCGTAATCAACGCCAAATTGACACAATTAGTTTATCCGCTGAAGTTTTGTGATGCTGTGTTGCAGTAGTGCTGTGATGCAGTGATGCAGTGATACTGTTTGGAATAATGGAGTAATGGAGTTGTGGAGTTGTGGAATTGTGGAATTATTAATTCAAAATTCAAGATTTAAGATTCGTAAATCAACAAACGACAGCTTTTTTGAATTTGGAATTTGGGCTTTGATCTTTGAGTTTGGGTCTTGGCTCTTGATTCTTGGATCTTGGCTCTTTGAATTTGTGACTTGTCTCTTGGTTCTTGGTTCTTGGCTCTTTGAATTTGGGGCTTTGAACTTAAAACTTCCTACCTGTACCATCCCGCATACATCACATAACTCTTTGCGATTCGCTGCACCTGGCCTTCAAGAAGGTTTTTGTCAATGTCTTTGATTTTTTTAGCCGGAATGCCGGCATAAACACTGCCACTTTTTACAATGGTATTTTCGAGCACAATAGCCCCGGCAGCGATCATCGAATTGCTTTCAATCACGGCATTGTCCATGATGATGGCGCCCATACCAATCAACACATTGTCATGAATGGTGCAGCCGTGTACGATAGCCTTGTGTGCAATGGAAACATTGTTACCAATATTTACCGGCGCTTTCTGGTAGGTACAATGTATGATAGCACCATCCTGGATGTTCACCATGTTGCCAATTTTTATATAATGAACATCGCCGCGAACCACGGCATTGAACCAAACGCTGCAGTCATCTCCCATGATGACTTCACCAACAACGGTAGCATTATCGGCAAGGAAGCAGTTGTTGCCAAAAGCAGGCGTGAAGCCACGGACGGATTTGATTAGTGCCATATATTTTGTGCTGATGTGATGCAGTAATACTGTGATACAGTAGCTGAGTCTGCAATCATTTATTTATTCTAGCGTAATATTGAATCTGCCCCGAAAAAGTATTATTTTTAAGATTGTCTGAAATATATGTTCATATGATATCAGTGAATACTAGCATTTTGGATTGAATTATTCGTTCATTCGTGGCTAACGAACACCTTTCGCTGCGGACTCAATCTTGAATCATGAATGTGGAATTTTGAATCCTGTTTAAATAATTTTATAGGTTCAAAAGTTGTTTTTCCGGATCATTCCCCTCAAATAACATCTTCACCGGGTCCTCAATCATTTCTTTTACTTTTACCAGGAAGCCGACGGATTCGCGGCCATCAATCACACGGTGATCGTAGGAAAGGGCAACGTACATAATCGGGTGGATTTCAACTTTTCCGTTTACGGCAACAGGCCGCTCCACGATATTATGCATGCCAAGGATCGCACTTTGAGGAGGGTTGAGAATGGGCGTTGAAAGCATAGAGCCAAAAACCCCGCCGTTAGTAATTGTAAAGGTTCCTCCGGTCATCTCCTCTAGCGTGATTTTATTATCCCTTGCTTTGGCAGCCAGTTCCTTGATGTTTTTTTCAATCTGATCAAGTGTGAGGCTTTCGGCGTTACGGATCACAGGAACAACAAGTCCTTTTGGAGCGCTCACGGCTATGCCAATGTCAACGTATTTATGATAAACCATTTCATCGCCATCAATCATGCCGTTTACCTGCGGGAAATGCTTCAACGCCTCGGCCACAGCCTTTACAAAGAAAGTGACAAAGCCAAAACTGAAACCATATTTTTCCTTAAGCGCAGGACCGTATTTATCGCGCATGGCCATTACCTTGCTCATGTTCACCTCATTGAAAGTTGTGAGCATGGCGGTTTCCTGTTTTACGGCCACCAGGCGTTTGGCAAGTTTTAACCTCAGGGTGCTCATCTTTTTGCGTTCAACATCTCTTGACCCAGGTTTCACTGTGCTGCTTTCTTTTGCCGGCGATGATTTCCTAGCTCCAATATATTCTTCAACATCTGATTTTGAAATGCGAAGATTTAGAAAGTGGTTTGCAACTTCATCGGCTTCGAGCTTGTTTTCCTGCATGAGCTTGCGGGCCAGCGGAGAAATATTTACCTGGATATTTTCTGGCAGTGAAGACTTTTCAGCGCCTGATGTTTTTGAATCAGCTGGTTTTGCTTTCTCATGAATTGGTTCGGCCTCAACAGGCTTTTGTTCAGGTTTTTCTTCTTTGGTGTTATTCTCTGTTTTCGTATTTTCCTTTGGTTTCGAACCTTTTTCAGGCACAGCCGAAGTGTCTATTCTGGCAATCACAGCGCCCACCTCCACCGATTCGCCGGCCTGAACCTCAATGCTGATTACACCACTCTCAGGAGCATTGATAGTGAGTGTAGCTTTGTCGGAATCTATCTCAGCAATATCGGTATCTCTTTCAACGAAAGCGCCATTGCTAACAAGCCATGAAGCCAGTTGCACCTCAGAAATTGATTCGCCCGGACTGGGAACTTTAATCTCAATAATCATCAGATTAATATTTTTACTCTATAGTTATTACGAACACGTTTCTTTCTCAAGGCTCAGATGTTGGAGTAATGGAGTGATGGAGTGTTGAACTACATAGAATCATTACTCCACTATTCCTGGCTTCGACTAGCAGCCACCGAATCCCAAATTCCAAGTCCTAAATTCCAAGCCCCAAATTCCAAAAATCAAAATCCAAAGTTCAAACAAATCTTAAATCTGTAATTTTGAATCAATAATTACAATACTCCACCAACCTATTACTTCTGGCTTCGAAAAGCTCAGCCTCTAGAACCCATTACTCCAACACTCCATTACTCCATTAAACTACCACTCCACTAATTAACCACTCAACCCATTAACCATCCACACATTCAAACAAACAAAGCTACTCTTTTTCTGCCACCGTCATCGCCGGCCTCCACTCTTTGGGAGCACAAATCATTTTGCAGACAGCGCCCGAACGTGGACAATTACACTCACCAAAGGCTTTTTCAATGATCTTGCGTTGCCTGAGATTATGCAAATGTATTGAACCCGTTGCGGGACTTCCACTTTCAGGCCGTGCAGCAACAATCAGGTTGTAGCCCGGCAGGCGTCGTGAAATAAAACTCCAGGCTCCCATATTCACTGGTTCTTCCTGAACCCAGATGTAAGTCTCAGCTAAAAGATGCTTTGAAAGAATTTCCTGAATCTGCTTTTCAGGGAAAGGGTAAAGTTGCTCCAACCTGATGATAGCGGTATCCCATCGTTCCATTTTTTCGCGTTCTTCAACAAGCTCATAATAAACTTTTCCAGAACACAACACCACGCGCCTCACCTTTCCGGGATCGGCCTGTTCATCATCAATCACCTCCTTAAACCCACCCTGGGTAAAGTCTTCCAATGTTGAAACACATTTCGGATGCCTGAGCAAGCTCTTAGGCGTGAACACAACCAGGGGTTTCCTGATTTCACGGTGCAACTGCCTTCGCAGCAAATGGAAAAAGTTGGCCGGCGTTGTGCAGTTTGCTACCTGCATATTATAATCTGCACAGAGGGTTAGGAAGCGTTCCATGCGGGCGCTGCTGTGCTCAGGGCCTTGTCCTTCATAGCCATGAGGCAGCAGCATGACCAGATCGTTCATTACCATCCACTTTTCCTCTGCGCTGCTGATATACTGATCAATAATTATCTGAGCACCATTGTTAAAATCACCAAACTGCGCTTCCCAGATGGTAAGCGTATTGGGTGAAGCAAGCGCATAACCATATTCAAAGCCAAGCACACCATATTCTGACAGCGGCGAATTAAAAACATCAAACCTGGCCTGGTTCGCACTGATGTTATTTAGAGGAACATATCTTTCTTCCGATCCCTCAATAGTGAGCACCGAATGACGATGCGAAAAAGTGCCACGCTGGGTGTCCTGTCCACTAAGCCTTACGGGATAACCTTCGTCAAGCAAGGTTCCGTAGGCAAGCAACTCGCCCATAGCCCAGTCAAGGCTACCATCTTTTTCAAGCATAGCCCGCCGCTCATCCAACAACTTTATGATCTTGCGGTAAAATTCTTTGTCGGGGGGTTTTTCGGTGATTTTTTTTCCGATCCTCAGTAAAGTCTCCTTTGTAACAGCCGTTTCAGGGCTGTAACTGAAATCTTCAAGTGTTGACTTTCTAATGCCGGTCCAGAGGTGTTCGTAAAACAAATATAATTTTGATTTCTGTGCACTCTGCGATGCCGCCAGTTCTTTTTCAAGTAACTCATTGAATTCGTGCTCCACTTCAAGGGCTTCTTCTTTGGTGATCACACCTTCATTGATGAGTTTTTCTGAATAAATGCTATATGGATCGGGGTGTTTCTCAATAATTTTGTAAAGAATGGGCTGTGTGAACCTGGGTTCGTCACCTTCGTTATGCCCGTATTTCCGGTAACAAAGCAGATCAATAAAAACATCTTTATGGAACCTTGCCCTGAACTCCATCGCCATCCGGACCGTATAGGCCAATGCCTCAACATCATCGCCGTTGACATGAAAAACAGGTGATTGAGTTGTTTTGGCTACATCGGTGCAATAGGTGCTGGTTCTTGCATCAAGGTAATTGGTTGTAAAACCGATTTGATTATTGATTACAAGATGAATGGTTCCTCCGGTTTTATAGCCCTGCAAACCTGACATTTGCAGTAATTCATAAACAATTCCCTGCCCGGCAATGGATGCATCGCCATGAATGAGAATTGGAATGATTTTGCTTTGATCGCCATTGTATTCGGTATCAATGCGCGAACGCACTATGCCTTCCACCACGGGATTTACGGCTTCGAGATGAGAAGGATTTGGACAAAGTGATAACATGCTCTTGTTACCGTTGCCACTTTCGAAGGTGGATGTGAAACCCAGATGGTATTTTACATCGCCCAACACCGATTCATCTTCAAATTGCTTGTTGAGGAACTCATTGAAAACGTCCTGATAGGATTTCTGCATGACATTGGTCAATACATTCAACCGTCCGCGATGCGCCATTCCCAAAACAAATTCCTGTATGCCCATTTCCGAACCATACTCTATTACGGCATGAAGGGCCGGAATAAGTGATTCGGCGCCTTCGAGCGAAAATCTCTTTTGGCCTGTAAATTTGCGGTGGATGAATTTCTCGAAAAATACCGCCCTGGCCAGTTTGCGCAACATGGTTTTTTTCACCTCAACACTGAATTTGGGTGTATTGCGTGAGGTTTCCATTTTATTTCTCAGCCACTCAAAAATTTCCTTGGTGCGGATGAAAAAGAATTCGGCGCCAATGGATTGGCAATATGTATGCTGCAGGTGGGCAATTATCTCTCGTAAACTTGCTTTTCCGATGCCAATCTCGCTGCCAGCCTCAAACATCGTGTCCAGATCGGTTTCGGCAAGGCCAAAGTTTTCAATATCCAGGTTTGGGGAATACTGGCGGCGTTGGCGAACCGGGTTCGTTTTAGTAAAAAGGTGACCCCGTTGCCGGTAATTATTTATGAGATTAATTACTTTAAACTCTTTGGGTAAAAGATAGCTTTCGGGTTGAGGTTCAGAATATGATTTGCGTGCGAACTCAAAGCCTTCGAAAAACCTTTGCCAGCCTTCATCAACGGAAGCTGGGTCTTTCAGGAATTGCTCAAATAATTGCTCAATGGCGCTGGGTTCGGCATTCGACAAATAGGAGTGTTTTTCCATAGTTATGGGTCTACCCGTTTATAAGTCAAATAGTTCTTTTATTCGTTTTTGATTGCTGATCGGAAATCCGACCAATTATAAAATTCAGCATTTACAAAGATAAACGCTTTTGTATTAAGCTTTGTTAACGCAAGCTAAACAAAGAACGTCAATAAAAGGTTCTGAAAGCCCAATAAAAAAGCCCACCGTCAAAGATGGGCTCATATGTTGTGGTATTCAACCGGGAATGCTATTCCGGGTGTATTGCTTCCACCGGGCAAACATCGGCGCAGGCACCACAGTCGGTGCAGATATCCGGATCAATAACGTAGATATCGCCTTCAGAAATTGCATCAACCGGACATTCGTCTATACATGTTCCACATGCTGTGCAGTCATCATTAATTACGTAAGCCATAGCTGTTGTTTTTTTTTCGTTTGAAATAATAAATTCGACTGCAAATATAGCATTAAATGTTATGGTAAAATGGCTTTTTGTATTTTAGAACCGTTATAAATTATGCCTGTTCCAAGCTTTTGAAATTCACAATCAGCCTTTTCTGAACCTATGGTTGAAACCGCAAGACCGGCATTGCCAAAACCGCTTCAACACAAGGTTCGGAGTAGGTGGCATTTTAAAATCACGAAAATGTTCCCCTGAAAATCAGTTGCTGTGGTTGCTGAACACTGCTCCAACGACAGCGTCAGGACATTGAAAAAATGTATGCCTTTGCCCCTAGCTGAACAAATAAAACAAGTACTTTTGCACGAAACTAATTCAGCCATTAACTATGAGCAATACCAAGGTTAAAAACATAATCCGCAGAGATGATGTAGTTATAAAATTCGCCGGTGACTCCGGCGATGGTATGCAGCTAACCGGCACCTTGTTTTCGGAAGCAGCCGCTATTGCCGGAAAAGACCTGGCAACATTTCCGGATTATCCCGCCGAGATCCGCGCGCCCCACAATACTGTTGCAGGTGTTTCAGGATTCCAGGTGCATATCGGTCATAAAAAAATTCATACCTCCGGCGATTTATGCGATGTGATTGTTGCCATGAACCCAGCCTCGTTGCGGGCCAACCTGAAATGGGCAAAAAAAGGCGCCACCATCATTGTTGATAAAGATGCCTTCGAAGAAAAAGCTATTGAAAAAGCAGGCTATAAAAGCAATCCGCTCGATGATGGCAGCCTCGAAGTTTTTCACCTTGTTGATGCACCCATCTCAACACTTACAAAGGAAAGCATTAAGGAACTGGGGCTGGGATCAAAAATTGCGGATAAAAGCCGGAACATGTTTGCACTTGGAATGATGTTGTTCATTTTTGACATTGGGTTCGACAGCACTTATTCATTTCTGAAGAAGAAATTTAAGGCCAGCCCCGATATTATTGAAGCCAACGAAAGAGTGTTGCGCGCCGGTTACAATTATGCCGAAACCATTGAAATTGTTGAATCCAAAATTGATGTTCCTGCCGCCGAGCTGCCCAAGGGCCGCTACCGCAATATTACCGGAAACGTTGCTACATCCTGGGGTTTTCTTGCTGCATCCGAACGTTCGGGAAGACCATTGTTTTTGGGTTCGTACCCCATTACACCCGCCACCGAGATCCTGATGGACCTTGCCAAGCATAAATATCTTGGTGCAAGGGTTTTCCAGGCCGAAGACGAAATTGCCGGAATTTGCTCTGCCATCGGCGCCGCCTATGCCGGTTCACTAGCTATTACAACTACTTCCGGACCCGGTTTATCATTGAAAAGTGAAGCCATGGGGCTGGCAGTAATGACTGAATTGCCTCTTGTGATCGTGAACGTTCAACGCGGAGGGCCATCCACAGGGCTGCCGACCAAATCAGAACAATCCGATTTGCTGCAGGCTTTGTATGGCCGCAACGGGGAATGCCCGATGATTGTTCTTGCTGCATCTTCATCATCCAATTGCTTTGATTATGCCTTTATGGCCGCTAAACTGGCCATGGAACATATGACCCCTGTATTGCTGCTTACTGATGGAAACCTGGGTAACGGTTCGCAACTTTTTAAAATACCAAAAGTGGCCGACCTGCCTGAAATAAACCCTCCTATTGCCGAACCCAACACGGCTTTCAAGCCTTACGAACGCAACCCGGTTACCCTGGCTCGCAAATGGGCTTTGCCCGGAACAGAAGGTTTGCGCCACAGGATTGGCGGACTTGAAAAAGAAAACATTCACGGTAATGTAACTACCGATCCGCTGAATCATGAATTGATGATTAAGCTCAGGCAGGAAAAAGTTGACAAGGTTGCTGATTATATTCCCGAACAAACAATTACCGGCGATCCCAGCGGCGATTTGCTCGTTGTAAGCTGGGGAAGCACGGCAGGCTCCATGTTGACCGCGGTTCAGGAAATGAGAGAAGAAGGCGCTAATATAAGCCATGCCCATTTCCACTATATCATGCCATTGCCTAAAAACACTGCCGATGTTTTCAAGGGTTTCAAAAAGATTGTTGTTTGTGAGCAAAATATGGGACAGTTTGCAGGTTATCTCAGAATGCAACATCCGCAATTTACCTATCAGCTATTCAATAAGGTGCAGTGCCTGCCATTCATGGTTCACGAACTAAAAGAAAAATTCACTCAAATTCTGGAGGAAAAATGAAAATCGAAAATACAACCGTTAAAAGAACCGATGTCCCGCTGAGTAAGGAAGATTTTGTCAGCGACCAGATGGTAAAATGGTGTCCCGGTTGCGGAGCCCATGCCATCCTTGCCGCAGTAGCCAATGTTTTTCCGAAGATCGGATACCGCAAGGAGAACTTTATGTTCGTTTCCGGAATCGGCTGTTCCTCCAGGTTTCCTTATTATCTGAACACCTACGGATTTCATGGCATTCATGGAAGGGCTTTGCCCATTGCTACCGGAATTAAAATCGCCAATCCTCACCTGAGCGTTTGGGTCGCAACCGGCGACGGCGATTCCATGGCCATCGGCGGAAACCATTTCATCCACGCCATACGCCGCAACATTGACATCAATGTCCTGCTTTTCAATAATGAAATCTATGGGTTGACCAAGGGTCAATATTCACCTACCACGCCCATGGGTTCAAAAACGAAAACTTCACCGTACGGAACCATTGAGCATCCGTTTAACCCCGGCGAACTGGTACTTGGCGCCCAGGGAACTTTTTTTGCCCGCGCTGCCGATAACAACCTGAAGATGTTAACCGAAGTCATGTTTGAAGCTGCACGCCATGATGGAACTTCTATTGTTGAGATCATGCAAAATTGTATCATTTTCAACGATAAGGCTTTCGAGCAGGTAACTGCAAGAGATATGCGCGATGATCAACAGATTTTCCTTCGTAACGGCGAGCCCCTGATCTTCGGAACAAACAAAGACAAAGGCATCCGTTTGAACGGTGTTAAACTGGAAGTAGTTAAGCTGGGTGAAAATGGCGTTACTGAAAATGATCTGCTGGTTCATGATCAATATGAAAAAGACCCCACGCTGCACCTGATGCTTGCGAAAATGAAACCGCCATATTATCCTGTAGCCATGGGTGTGATCCGATCGGCTGTTTTTGCAACCTATGATGACCTGGTTGTTGAGCAGAACGAGTATGCCAAGGCAAACTCCCCAATTAAAAATGTTGACGCCCTGCTGAGCAGCGGCGATACCTGGGAGATTTAGTTTGCACTTGCCCATTCCTGGGTTTCTTCTGATTTACGAGTTTGGATTGCAAACCTGCCGGCGAGGCAGGTTTTTGCTTTTGCCAGGACGGGCACTGACTATAATGAGTAAGCGGCTGTTAAGCTATTATTGTCTGCTTTTAACTATGCTAATTTTTTGGAAACTAATTGGAGTGTTTCGATTTTTAATTGCGCTTGACCTAAACAAAATGGTAGTAAATTTATGCTCTAATTACTGGCGCCTCAGGCCAGCGTGATATCAGGGCAGAAATCCATATTCTTGTGTCAAATCAAATTAAAAAAAATGAAAACCTCTACCTTGCTTTTTTTAGCTGCATTGCTGTTTGTTTTCAAAACTGGCAGCGCTGAAGAAACCAAAGTTGACCGGCATGAAGCATTTACAATTGCGGTCAATTTTTTCAGGTCATCTGATTATGAGATAGCGCTTTATGATGATGCAGTTGAGCTCCTGACATACAATGAAAGCCTTAGGCTGGCATATGTTTTTCAGGGAGATCGTAACGGTTTTGTTGTTGTGGCGGCTGACAAGCGTCTTAATCCCGTCATATATTACAGCACAAGCGGGAAATATAACTCAACAGGCCCATTGGAGAGTATTTTACGCGCTGACCTTGCAAAACGGCTGGATCATTACGGTCAGTTTTCAGTTGAATATAAACAACAAATTGCTGCAGATTGGCAAAGGTATTCGGCTGCCAATGTTGAGAAACGGCTTGTTCAATACTGGCCGCCTGCCGGCACCACAAGCTCCGGGGGCTGGACCGAGACAAACTGGAGCCAGAACTATCCCTATAATATTTTCTGCCCCGTGCACCTGGCTACCGGCCAACGTACACTCGTTGGCTGCCCCGCAACAGCTATTTCACAAATCCTGTATTACCACCGTGACCTTCAGCAGACTCAGTTTGGAGTTACTGACAGGTACTACCATAACTATAACCAGTCATTTTGGATTGATGATGCATGGGAAACCTACGACTTCCTCTCTTTCAATTCCATAAATGACTTTCTAGTGGATATAGAGGCCAAAATGCTTGACTACGAAACGCTTGAAGTTGAGGATATGGCCGCCCTTTCACTTGCCGCTGCTTTTGCATGCCGTTCAGTATTTTCACCTTCTGCTTCAGGAACTTTTGGTGTGAACCAGGCTTTTGATGCTTTTCAGAAATTTGGTTTTACGGAGTCGGTATTGCTAGACCACACGTATTCAAACGACGAGATTCGTCAGAAAATGATAGAAAACATTCAGTCAGCTAACCCGGTTTTGCTTGCCGTAGTTGACGCCAATTGGCAAAGTGGCCATAATGTTGTTTGTGACGGTTACAGCGCCGATGGTTTTTTCAGGATCAACATGGGCTGGGGTGGAAGCATGAACGGCTGGTACAATTTGCCAGAGCAATTCCCCTACAACCTCACTGTTTTTGAAGGTGTGGTTGCCGATATCGTATCCAGCGCAACAAATCCTGTAACTTTTGTTGTCCATGACGAGGATGGTTTTCCGATGCAGAATATCATGATTTCAATTGAAAACACAGCTGATTCAGCATGGACCAACGAATCGGGAATTGCAATTATAGACCTGGCCAATGGTACTTATACTTACACCATAAGCGTGGATGGTTATCCTGTTGAAAATAATGAGTTTACCGTGGTGCGGGAAAAACTGACAATTGACATTACACTTATCCCGACTTATCTGATTAGTTTAATGACGCCTGTCCCTGTTATTTACCCAAACCCTGCAGGAATATCTTTTACAGTATCCAACGCAAGGGGTGCTACTATTTGTGTGCGAAACACCATGGGAATGTTGGTTGTTGAACCAACTTTCATAAGCGAAGAAATGAAACACATCTCTATTGCCCACCTTGATAAAGGTTCGTATATTATTACCGTTGTTCATGAAAATGGGAGAACCTTTACATCAAAGCTTTTAAAGAATTAGAAAAAGAATTGGGACTTTAGAGACAGTTGCGACATGGCAATAGTCCCAAAAGTCCCTAAAAGTCTCAAGAAAAAAATAAAAGAGAATAAAATGAATGAGAATGCTAAAAATTCCGATGGCTTTATACCAAAACACGGTGGCTATCAGAATTTGATAACCTATCAAAAAGCGGAAATCATTTATGATGGCACTATATACTTTACAAAAAGGTTCTTAAAAAAATATGACCGTACCATTGATCAAATGGTGCAGGCAGCAAGAAGCGGAAAACAGAATATTGTTGAAGCCAGCATGGCTTCAGGCACTTCGAAAGAAATGGAAATTAAATTGACCAACGTTGCACGGGCATCTTTAGAAGAACTTAAAATTGACTTCCAGGATTTTCTCAGAACACAAAAGCTTCCAATCTGGGATAAAGAGCACAAACTTACAACCAGGTTCAGGGAAATAAACAAAACGCCAAATGCCAACTATGAAACCTACCGGAAGGCAATAGAACATGAACAACCCGAAATTTGTGCCAATTCAATGATATGTCTTATTCACATCGTTAGCTATTTGTTAGCACAACAGATTAAATCATTGGAAACTATTTTTTTAAATGAAGGAGGCTTAAGGGAAAGAATGACAAAAGCCAGAATAGACAAAAGAAACCAAAACAAGAATTAACATATAATGAGCAAAATTCCGGGAACTAATTCTCTGGTAACATTCAAGCTTGGATTAATAACTTCTTTTCTTTAAGCGATCAAGCGTAAGATTAGTTTCAGGAATAAGGCTTGAGCGATAACCCTCCCTTGAAGCTCCCCCCACATTCCCTATCTTTGTCCCAAAATTTAAACCATGACCAAGATCCTTGTTGTTGATGATGAGAAAAGTATCCGCAATACGCTGAGAGAAATTCTGGAATACGAAAAGTTTGAGGTAGACGAAGCCGCCGAAGGCCAGGAAGCGCTTGAAAAAACCAGGAATAACCGCTACGACCTCATCCTGCTCGATATCAAAATGCCCCGCATGGACGGCATTGAAGTGCTTGAACAACTCATGAAATTTACCGATGTTCCGGTGGTGATGATTTCCGGCCACGGAACCGTTGAAACCGTTGTGGAAGCCGTTAAAAAAGGCGCTTACGATTATATCACAAAACCCCTGGATCTGAACCGCCTGCTGGTAACCATCCGCAATGCGCAGGAACGGCAAACGCTGGTTACCGAAACCAAAGCCCTCAAGCGACAGGTGAGCAAAACCTATGATATGATTGGCGAATCGCCGGCCATGCATGAAATAAAAGCCATGATTGAGCGGGTGGCGCCCACCGATGCACGGGTAATGATTACCGGCGCCAACGGAACCGGAAAAGAACTTGTTGCACGATGGCTGCATGAACTCTCCAACCGGGCACAGGGGCCGTTTGTTGAAGTCAACTGCGCCGCCATTCCTTCCGAACTAATTGAAAGCGTGTTGTTTGGCCACGAAAAAGGTTCATTTACCTCGGCCATCAAACAACGGAAAGGCGATTTTGAGCAAGCCAGCGGCGGCACGCTTTTCCTGGATGAAATCGGTGATATGAGCCTTTCTGCCCAGGCCAAGGTGCTGCGTGCATTGCAGGAAAACAAGATCATGCGCGTGGGCGGCGAAAAAGACATCCCGGTGGATGTGCGTGTAATTGCGGCCACCAACAAAGACATCCCAAAAGAAATTGAGAAAGGAAATTTCCGCGAAGACCTTTACCATCGCCTGGCTGTGATAGTTATTCATGTGCCAACCCTCAACGAGCGTGAAGATGATATTCCGGTTATTGCGAACCATTTCCTTGCCGAAATATGCCAGAGCATGGCCAAGCCGCTGATGCAGTTCGATGAAAAAGCCCTGGAATCATTAAAGAAGATTCAATGGACCGGAAATATCCGGGAATTGCGCAATGTTGTCGAACGGCTCGCAATTTTGTGCGATCAGAACATCAGCAACGATGATATCCGCAAATATGCCCAGCCTCTGAAAACGAACTTCTGAACCTGCAAAAACCAGGAGCATGACTTACAACTTCGATGAAATTGTCCCGCGCCACAACACTTCCTGTGTAAAATACGACCTTCTTGATCATTTTTTTGGCTCTGCCGATCTGATCCCGCTCTGGGTGGCCGACATGGATTTTAAAACCCCGGATTTTGTTGTGAACGCAGTGAAGGAAAGGGCTTCACACGAAATTTATGGCTATTCGATTCGCCCTCCGTCATATGAGGAGGCTATCATCAACTGGTTCAAACGCAGGCATAACTGGGAAATTAAAAAGCAGTGGATGGCTTTCAGTCCGGGCGTTGTACCGGCCATGAACATGATTGTGATGGGCTTTACCGAACCCGGCGATGAGATCATCGTTCAGCCACCGGTTTATTTCCCGTTTTTCAGCGCTGTCGAAAACAACAAACGGACGCTGGTTCATAACCAGTTGAAATACACAAACCGGCGGTATTATTTCGATCTCGGAGACCTTGAGTCAAAGATTACTTCCCGGACCAAAATGCTTTTACTCTGCAATCCGCATAACCCTGTTGGGCGTGCCTGGACAAAAGATGAACTGAACCAGTTGGCTTCAATCTGTTTGAAACAAAATATCCTGATCCTGTCAGATGAGATCCATGCCGACCTGGCCATACCGCCTTATAAACACATGGTAATGGCTTCTTTATCTGAAGAGATTGCGAACCAGACCATCACGACAGTCGCGCCCAGCAAGACTTTTAACCTGGCGGGAATGGCAACCTCTGCCGTTATCATTTCCAATCCCGAACTCAAAAAGAAATACGATAAAATTCTGGATCAGGTGCATGTTGGTTTGGGCAATCTTTTTGGCAATGTGGCCACCGAGGCTGCATATACACATGGCGACGATTGGCTGGATCAGATGCTGGAATATGTGAAAGACAATTGCAGGTTTGTTATAGATTATCTGGAGACTTTTTTACCGCAAATCAAACCTATTCCGCTGGAGGCAACGTACCTGCTCTGGCTGGATTGCCGGAACCTGGGTTTTGGTTCGGATGAAAAATTGAAAGAATTTATGATCCAAAAAGCCGGACTTGCAATGAGTGAAGGAGCTAGCTTCGGGCCGGGAGGAGAAGGGTTTATGCGCATGAATCTTGCATGCCCGAGGGCGGTGATTGTAAAAGCATTGGAACAGTTGAGGAAGGCGTATGCTGACAGAGCTTAGTTTTCGTGAAAATGAGAAAATGGGAAGAAGAGAAGGTGAGATTGGGGGACTTGGAGACGAAGAGGGACAAGAGACAAGAGACAAGAATCAAGAGACAAGGAGAAATGGAGAAAAGGAGAATGAAGGTGACGACTGTATGACAATGTATGACCACATTCGACAACCGTATGGCCATGTATTACAACCGAATAACAATTGTATGACCCAAATCATGTAACAAGCAACCAGTAACAAGCAATCAGCAACCAGTAACCAACAACAAAGTATGACAACCGAATGACAATTGTATGACCCAAATCATGCAACAAGCAATCAGTAACAAGAAACCAGCAACTTACACCTGAGGAATCCGAACAATAGAATAATAGAACATTTGAACAATAGAACCATAGAATAGGAATCTTGAATCACGAATTTTGAATCTTGAATTATTAAAATGAATAAAACAAAGAAAGTTGACCTCCGCAGCGATACGCTTACAAGACCCACTCCGGCCATGCTGGATGCCATGTTCAATGCAGCCGTGGGTGATGATGTTTGGGGTGAAGACCCGAGTATGAATGCCCTGGAAACAAAAGTTGCCGCCCTCTTCGGGCATGAAGCGGCGATATTCTGCCCTTCGGGGATTATGACCAATCAACTGGCCATCAAGGTACATACTGTTCCGGGCGATGAAGTTATATGCGACAGGTTATCGCATATTTACAACTATGAAGGTGGTGGCATTGCCCTGAACTCAGGCGCTTCGGTAAGATTGCTTTACGGAAATCGCGGTAGGTTCACAGCAAAAGATGTACTTGCCAATATTAATCCCGATGATGTGCACTATCCGAGTACCAGCCTGGTTTCAGTTGAAAACACAGTGAACAAGGGTGGCGGATCGGTATGGGATTGGAATGAACTGCTTGAAATCGGAAAAGTATGCAAAAAACACGGATTGCGTTATCATCTTGATGGCGCGCGTTTGTTCAATGCGCTGGCAGTCACAGATCAAACTGCGCTTGATTACGGCCAACTTTTTGATTCTATTTCAATTTGCCTCTCCAAAGGACTTGGCGCCCCGGTGGGTTCAATGCTCAGCGGTTCAAAAGAATTTATTCATAAAGCAAGGCGATTCCGCAGGGCTTTTGGCGGAGGTATGCGGCAGGCCGGCTATCTTGCGGCAGCAGGAATTTATGCTTTGGATCACAATATTGAGCGCCTGAAAGACGACCACCAAAGGGCAAAACAAATTGCTGAAGCACTGTCAGGTCAATCATGGGTAAAAGAAATTTTGCCGGTTGAAACCAATATTGTCATTTTCCTGGTTCCGGACGAAATCAGGGTTCCCGATCTGGTTCAGAAGTTGGAAGAAAAAGGAATTTTAACGGTCCAGTTCGACCACAACAGCATCCGCATGGTCACCCACCTTGATATTGATGATGCGATGGTGGAGTATGTGGTGGAAGTTTTGGGAAGTGTTGATGTAATGCAGTGATGCAGTGATACAGTTCCCGAATCACTTTGTTTGGATGATCTCAAACCAGATTTCAAAATCGTTTGCTGGCATAAAATTTTGCCTTGTCCAGTGATAAATGCTTGTGCCTTCAAATTCACTGATTTTATCAGGCGGTTCAAAGCAGGATAGAATGTTGATATAAGGAGGGACCACCAACTTGAATTCTGCTAATTGCAAGGGCTTTCCCCAATATTTGGTTGTGGTCAGGATGTACTTCGCATAATTGCCGTTATGCCGCTGGCTGTAAATAATTGTGATTTGTTTTTCCGATCCGGGCTGCATCTGGATTTCAAAAGAAATCAATGTGTCATGCAATTGAAAAGGAATTGCAAGGTTCTCTTCGCTGAAAACCATTATAGTATCAAATAAAGGTCCATCAGCAAGCCGTGGCAACGGATAGCTGATCAAGCTGCGCTGCTGACTGAGTGAATTATTTCTGAAATAATACTGCCCGGATACGGTAAAATTGGTTGAATCAAGCTGAAAGGTTAAATCTTCCCGGAAAAAATCGAGCCGTTGGCTATGAACGCTCAAACAGCTTAACAACAGTAAAAAAAGAAGGATATTGGTTCTTAATTGCATACCAGTTTTCCGCTTCTTAACAAATTGCCCTCTCTTTGCACAGTGTACGAATAAACGCCTGCAGCGCCAAGATCGGATTTCCTGACATTGAGCATGGTTTTCTCACCCTGTGGCAACTTATAAGATTTCACAATACTTCCGGACAAATTATAAATATGCACAGTAACGTCCGATAAACCTTCATCGGATTCAAGGTAGAGTTGTGTGATATCGGAAAACGGATTTGGTGCGACAACAACGCTCATCTTTGTTTGTGCAGGCAATTCCACTGGCAATCCAACCAAAAACCCGTTTCCGGTTAGATGTAGATCGGTATCCAATATATCGCCTGGTTCGAAGTTAAACGGAACAGTAGCAACTGTTATATCCTGAAAGACTAAGGCTCCATTAGGGTCGCACTCTCCGATCAAACGGGTAATCTTTGTGATTGCCGATTGATGGGCTGCAAGCTCTGTTGCAAAGTTTCCTGCACTGTCAATGGTCATACCCATGAAATCGAAATAAAATGTGTAATCTGGTTGTATAAAAATCCATTCAATATTCTGAGTCAAAGCCAGACTGTGACATTCCGGAACCCAGGTAATCAATTGTCCGTTCATATCGTATATTTTACCTGTTACGGTAGCCGTTGCGTCAATAAAATTGTTCACTGCACCGATGGTAGGTGAGTTTGTTTTATAAAAGTAATCCGTCGGGAATCCATACTCATCAATCCGGCTGCAAATGCTTTGACCGGGATAAACAAACGGGATAAAGCAATCGGGATAGCCATAGGCGAGTGAGTGGGTGAATGATATCGGAGGCCCTGACTCAACGCTCCAATAGGCCACCAGTGTCAGCGTATCCTGATCCTGATCGAGGTAGAAATCAGGATAATTTACTGAATAATATAGTTGTTTATGATAGCCTTTTGAAGATAATTCTTTATTTGTACTCCGGATTTTTACCCGGCTTGTTTGGGAGTACATGATTATGCTGTCAAACACTAAATATCCGACATCCCAGGAGAGGAAATGCACTTCAAGCGTCCAGGTTCCCGGTTCAGAAAAATACAGCTCTGAGATGACCGGTTGCATACAATGCGGAGGAAAAGGGTTAGCATTGGCCCTTGGCAGGAAGGTAAAAAACAGGGCAATCAGAATAAGAACAATTGTTTTTTTCATGATGGGATGGGTTAGGGGAACAAATGTAATTGAATTAACGCTTTGCTGAGGTACTATATTCTTCGTTTCAGGAAAAAGCCTATGGGGAAGTGTTGGCATTCGCAAGTTGGAATGAATCAAAAGTACAAGCAACTAAAACAGTTTCACTGCATCACTGCGTCACAGCATCACAACTATATCCGGGAAAAACCCTCAGAGCGCCAATGTTTCACCACTGCCGCAGCAAGCGCCGGAAGTTCCTATTTCCTTATCTGGTGTCAGCATTTTGCTTTTCGGGCTGATATAGGGAATCCCCAGCGACATTCCCCTTAGAATGAAAATGATGCCGAGCACAACGATAAAAACCGGTATGATCCTAGCTAATTTTCTCTTCATTGCCTGCCCGATCATATTGCCCAGCAGCGAGACGCTTAACAACAAAGGAATGGTTCCCAGGCCAAAAGCGATCATGAAAAACACACCGGCAACAACATCGTTTGTGTTGATGGCCCCGGCTATTGCCACATAAACCAAACCACAAGGCAACAAGCCGTTGAGCAGTCCGATGAGCAGGAGATTGTGTTTGGCGTGGTTGCTGAACAATGTTCTCAGTTTCTGAACCAGTTTCCTGGTAATGCCTTGTCCCAGCGATTCGGTGTTGAACTGCCCCTTGAAAATAAATGGAAAGAAAACGCTCATGATCATGACCACGCCTAATAATATTGAAGCCCATTGCTGAAAGCCGGCCATTTCAATTCCTTTTCCAAGCAGGCCGAATATGGCTCCCATCATGCCGTAGGTAATGGTGCGACCCAAATTATAGAGCAATCCACCCAAGGCGCGGTCGCCAACACTGCGGTTGCCCAAAGGCAGGGCAACGGCAATGGGGCCGCACATGCCGATGCAATGTAAACTTCCGATAAGGCCGATGGTCAGTGCTGTGTAGAGGTCAAACATTTTTTATTCTATGCTAATGTCTTTTTCAGTGTAATAGTCAATTCCATCCTGCTGCCATGAAATTTTAAGGATGAACCTTCCTTTGAATCCGTCGACAGGATAAATAAAAACGCCATCTTCGTTTAGGTTCAGATTAGCAAAGCGGTCATTCGCATCATTTATGCGACTGTAGAAATGTACCTGACCTTCTACTTTTTCGGGTCGGAAAAAAGCAGGGAAAGCAATATGGACCTCGTTAATTTCAACTTTCGCAATAATATCATTGGCGTATGGAACGGTGTTCTGAACCATGTCAATCATTTCCTGGTAAGCCTGGCCACGGGGATAATAATCCTTTTCAACGAGGCTTATATCCTGCTGAAACATAAAGACTACCAAAGATATTATCATCAGCATAAATGCCGCCATGGCCACTACCAGCTTGGTGGGCCAATTCCATTGTATCTTCATGGGTGTATCATTTTTGCAGAACCGTTTATTTATCCAGGCTTTCGGGAGCCAGGAAGTTTGTTTTGTAAACGTCAATTTGCTTATTGTCAGAGAAAATGCCTATCTGTATCGGTGTATTGCTTGCAGTTAGCAGTTCCTGACTGATTACAACCATAAAATTGGCTTCTGTGACTTTCCCTTTTTGCGCGGTTAACTCATTTCCGATAAATTTAATCTCTCCTTCATGAGAAATCAAGCTGAGGCTAATGGGCATATCAGCATTTGCCTTGTTCACCAGTTGTATCTTGTAGATGTTGGAGTAATTTCCGGGGCCATATTCCTGGTAAATGGAACCAGGAATGCGTAAAACCGTGGCTTCCACATCGCCACGGATAATGAAAAGTGTGCTGATTATCGAGAGCAACACAAACAGAAAAGCCGAATAGGCAGTTGAGCGGGCATTCAGGAATTTTTTGCTGCCGGTTGAAATCCCTTTTTCTGAATCGTACCGTACAAGCCCCCGTGGCTGTTTAATGCGATCCATTACCTGGTTGCAGGCATCAATGCAGGCGGTGCAGTTGATACATTCAAGTTGGGTACCGTTGCGGATGTCGATCCCCGTTGGGCAAACGGCTACACAGTTATGGCAGTCAATGCAATCGCCTTTGTCGGTTTCCAGTTTGTTCTGATTCGGTTTCAAAGTAGCCCTTGGTTCGCCACGCTTATAATCATAGGCCACCACAACAGATTTCTCATCAAGCAGCACGCCCTGCAGCCGGCCATAAGGGCAAACGATAATGCAAACCTGTTCACGGAAAAACGCGTACGCTCCGTAAAAAGCTAAGGCAAAAACGAAAACTGCTAGAAATAGTCCGGAATTTGCAAGCGGCCCGCTGCTGATGACCTCTCCCAATCTGTTTCCGCCAATGAGATAAGCAAGGAATACATTAGTGATCAAAAAAGCCATGCCGAAGAACACAACATGCTTGAGGCTTTTTTTAAAGGTTTTTTCCAGATCCCAGGGTTGTTTGTCCAGTTTCTTTTGTTTGTTGCTATCGCCTTCAATAAGGTATTCTATTTGCCTGAAAACAAACTCCATGAAGATAGTTTGCGGACAAGCCCAGCCGCAGAAAACCCTGCCAAAGTTTACTGTGAAAAGAATAATGAAGATGATGAGGGCTATGATTGAGAGCACCAGCAGATGGAAATCTTGTGGCCAGAAAACCTGACCGAAAATGATGAACTTTCGTTCAAGCACATTCATCAGCATGAAAGGTTCGCCATTGTATGAAACAAATGGAGCAATGAATAGAAATCCCAGCAACAGAATTGCAACCAGCCAGCGGAATGTATAGAGCCTGCCTTTAGGGCGTTTCGGGAAAATCCATCGCCTGCCACCACTTTCGTCAATGGTTTGCAGCATATCCTTGAAGTAAGGTTTGCCATGCCTGCTTTCTGATGTTGAACCTTGATCTTCCATGGATTGAATGTAGATAGGGAGCGAGGGTTGGTAGATGTGTTTGGAGGGTTTAGGGGGTCTAGGAGTTAGTTGCCGGTTACGGGTTGCTGGTTGCTGGTTCGGGATTCATAATTCGAATGTTCTATTGTTCTATTGTTATATGTTATATTATTTTTTCAAGTTACAAGGTTCGAGGTTCATGGTTGATAGGGTTATGCGTTTAGGGGTTTTGATTCTTAGTAAGAATGAAACAAAACCAACTGTATTTATTTACTCATAAATCTCGCCTTCGGGCGCTTTGGGATTTGCCGGTTGTGTTCCTACAAGTTTTTCAAGAATATAGCCGATTACTTCGAGGCGCTGCTGTGGCGAGAGCTGGTCGCGGTAAGGGATCATACCCTTTTCTATCACGCCTTCGGTTACAATCTTAAACATATCTTCAACGGAATTGCCGTGAATCCAGTAATTGTCGGTGAAGTTTGGCCCTACCAGCCCTCCCCCATCCACCAGGTGACAAACGGCACAAATATTATCATAGGTTTGTTTTCCGCTTGCCAGTGATTTTTCATCATCCAGCAAGGCAAATTCAAAATTGCCTGCATCCGGCTCAGCCGATCTTATGCTGCTGGCCTGGGCCATTTCTTTGGCAAATTCTGTCTCCTGAACCAAACCCGTGGGCTTGAACATCCACAGCGTATAAAGGTAAATTATTGCAAACCCTATGGTTACTATAAACAGAAGGTTGAACCATGATGGCGGGGAATTGTCAAGTTCTCTGATCCCATCATACTCATGATCTTTGAGCAGCCGGTCATTGGTCAGGGTATCGTATTCATAATCTTCCTGAGGCTCTTCGTTGGGTATTTTATCTGTTGTCATCTTACTTGTTGTTTGTTTTCTCAATATCAGTTTCATCTTCGGTTCCTGAAAAATCATCATCTTCATCGCTCTCTAGCGGCATTCGGCTATATTCTTCCACCTTACGTTTTTTCATCCGGATTACCCAGATAACAAGGAAAATAAAAAATGTGAAGAATATAAGAATCCCAATGATGGCATAGATTTCCAGACCTGCAATATCATCGAGTACGCTTCGTGCCAGTCTCATGTTGCTGCTAATTTGATTCTGTGTTAATTCCTGTTCTGTGGATGTCCAGACCAAGCCTTTGAATGTAGGCTATGAGGGCAATAATTTCTTTTTTCCCATCCACATTTTCAAACCCATCAGTGCGCAGTCCATCGGCAATGACTTTGGCTTGCTGCATAAGATCTTCATTGGCGATTTTATCATATTCTTCAGGATATGGAACGCCCAATGACTGCATTACCCTGATTTTTTTTGCCGTTGTGCTCACATCCAGATCACGTTTATAGAGCCAGGGATAAGGCGGCATAATGGATTGGGGAATGAGTTTTTGCGGATCGTCAAAATGGGTAAAATGCCATGAGTTTGGTTTATTCACAAGACTGCCCGGCACTCCTGCCCTTGCCAGGTCGGGTCCGGTTCGTTTGGAACCAAACTGGAAAGGATGATCATAGACAACTTCCCCGGCTTTGGAGTAATCGCCATAGCGTTCAACTTCCGATCTGAATGGCCGCACCATCTGACTGTGACAATTGTAACATCCTTCCCGCACATAAATGTCGCGGCCATGCAACTCAAGCGGAGTGTAAGGTTTCACGGCTTCAATGGTAGGAACATTTGATTTGATCATAAACATAGGTACAAACTGTACGATCCCTCCAACAAGAATTACAAACAATGCAAGAATCGTAAATTGCACCGGTCTGGATTCAAGTCCCCGGTGACCGCGATCGGTGAGGGTTTCAGGGTTCAGAGCAGGTGCCTGGTCATCTTCAAAACGGACAAACTTCCCAATCCCGGCCGTCTTGATCACATTTATTATCAGCAATACAATACCAGTGACGTATAAGGTTCCGCCAAAAATGCGAAGGATATACATGGGCAGAATCTGCACCACTGTTTCCATGAAATTGGGGTACTTCAAAAACCCTTCTTCCGTAAACTCTTTCCACATCAGGCTTTGGGTGATGCCGGCAAAATACAGTGGAACAGCAAAGAAAAGCATACCGGTGGTTGCCAGCCAGAAATGAGCGTTGGCCATCTTCACGCTCCATAGTTTGGTTTTATACAACCTGGGCATCAGCCAGTAAATCATTCCAAAAGTGAGCATACCGTTCCAGCCTAACGCGCCAATATGAACGTGCGCGATGGTCCAGTCAGTGAAATGGCTGAGTGCATTTACGGTTTTGAACGAAAGCAACGGCCCCTCAAAAGTTGCCATACCATAAGCTGTAATAGCTACAACAAACATTTTTAGAACCGGGTCTCTTCTCACTTTATCCCATGCACCACGCAAGGTAAGCAGGCCATTCACTGTTCCACCCCAGGATGGCGCTATGAGCATCACGGAAAATACTACACCCAATGCCTGAGCCCAATCAGGCAAAGAAGAATACAACAAATGGTGTGGCCCAGCCCAGATGTAAAGGAAAATCAGCGACCAGAAATGGATAATGGAAAGCCTGTAGGAATAAACGGGGCGGTTCGCAGCTTTGGGTACAAAATAATACATCAGCCCTAAAAAAGGTGTGGTCAGAAAAAAAGCAACTGCATTGTGGCCATACCACCATTGCACCAGCGCATCCTGAATGCCTGCATAAACCGGGTAACTCTTTAGTAATGAAACAGGTATATTGATTGAGTTCACAATATGCAATACAGCCACCGTAACAAAGGTGGCGATGTAAAACCAGATGGCAACATAGATATGTTTGACCCTTCGCTTTACAGTGGTCATGATCAGGTTCAGGCCAAACACGACCCAGATAACAGCAATAGCTATATCAATCGGCCACTCCAGTTCGGCGTATTCTTTTCCAACTGTGATACCAAGCGGTAACGAAACAGCCGCTGCCACTATGATCAACTGCCAGCCCCAGAAATTGATCAGCCCCAGCGTCTGACTGTAAATCTGCGTCTTGAGCAAGCGGGGTAAAGAATAGTAAATCCCCATGAAAATTGCATTTCCAACAAAGGCAAAAATGGCTGCATTGGTATGCAATGGCCTTAACCGTCCGAATGAAAGAAATGAAACCCCATTGGTTAGCAAGGGAACCACCAGTTCAATAGCTATTGTTAATCCCACAAGTACTGCTATGATGCCCCAAAAAACAGTGGCATTCAGGAACAGGCGCGAGATTTTGTTATCGTAGGTAAACTTTTGTAGCTCCATACAGGTATGAATTTGTTATTGTTGTTTTTCTGTTTGAACCTCTTCTGATTGTATATCTTGCTTTGGTTTCTTCTCAAAAAGCATTCTTACCGATGGAGAATAATCATCATCGTACTGCCCGCTTTTCACAGCCCATATAAAGGCTGCAAGAAAACCGGCGGCTACAATGATCCCAATGATGATTAGAAAAATGATGGCAGACATTTCAGTATTGTTGCTCCTGTTTGCTAGAAACTGAGACAAAAATATATAAAGATTTCACACTATGTTAAGCGCCAGCTAATTCAGATAAGTTCTAAATAGCCGGAGTGGAAAATGCACTAACAAACTTTTTGGCTTGAACCAAAAAGTTACAAAAAGTTCAAGGCTTTATAAAAACTCCTTGAATACTACGTCAGGTTATGGCCGCGCAGCACGAACCGTTCCGCGGATAACATTTGTTTTTCATAGTATTGTGTTCACCACGGCACTCTGCTTGCTGCTGGCGCAAGGCCCGCACTGAGAAATGCAAGCGTTTGTCTTCGTAATTTAGTCTGGTAGCTTTCTCAGTGCTTACCCTGCAAAACCTTCCTTGTATTGCTACGGAGTTTTTATAATGCCGTTTAGCACTTCGCATACGTTTTGCTTACCCGTCCGACTGCTTCGCTTGTGCTGAGCCTGGTCGAAGTAAGCGGTCTGACGGATAAAACCTATCGGGATGCTGGCGCCGACCTGCCTTGATTCAGGTAAATTCTAAATAGCTGGAGTGAAAGGTTTTTCATTCAAGCCCGGAAATAAGGCTGCATTTTTACGAAACCGGAAGTTTGCGTTTTGCGAGCCAGTTAACCGATAAAGTAGCAAATGCAACCACAGTGATAGAACTGAGGGGCATCAGGATGGCAGCAATCAATGGAGATAACATGGCCGAAACGGCAAAAGAAAGCCCAACCAAATTGTAGATGAGGGAAATCACAAAACTGGATCTGACCACTGCGAAACTGCTGCGTGTGAATGCAATAAAGCGATCAAGTTGCCCGAACATGGATGAGGACATGATGGCATCGCAGGCAGGGGAAAAACTGAACACATCATCGGCAATGGTAATGCCTGTATCGCTTGCCGCCAGGGCGCCCGCATCGTTCAAGCCGTCGCCGATCATAAGCACTTTTTCACCCCGGTTCTGTAATTCCATGATATAAGCTTTTTTATCCGTAGGACTTTGATTAAAATGAATGCTTGCACTGGATCCAAAAATAGATGTCAAACGTTGTTTCTCGGCTTCATTATCGCCCGAGATCAGGTGAAGTTGATATTTTTTACCAAGCCTGGCAATAACTTCCTTCAGCCCATCGCGGTAAACATTGCTGATCGAAAAATGCCCTCTCATCTGGTTATTAATGCTAATATAAACCCGGCTTTCGGTAATGCTGATATCGTCAGAGGTTCCGGTAACGAATTGTTTCGAACCAATATTGATCCTTACTTCTCCAAATTTGCCTGTAATTCCCATCCCGGGAATTTCCTCGTAGCTGTCTGGTTCGATGGCTTGATGATCCTTTAGGAACTCTTTCAGTGTGATGCTGAGGGGATGAGACGAGTGCTTTACAAGGGAATGCAATAGGTTCTTATCTTCAGAGGAAAGATCCGCACCCTGAAATTTCACATCAACTTCGCGGTTAATGGTGATGGTTCCGGTCTTATCAAACACAATCGAATTGGTTCGGTAAATCTGCTCAACAACATCGGTTTTTTTAAGATAGAAACCCCGACGGCCAAAAACCCGCATGGTGGTCCCAAAAGCGAAAGGAACTGTTAGCGCCAATGCGCAGGGGCAGGCAATGATGAGCACGGAAGCAAAAACATACACAGCGGTAGACAAATCCTTTTGCAACCAATAAAAAAATGCCGTGAAAGCAATCATGAGAACCGCTATGGTGAAATAATGGCTCACCATATTCACGTGGGTTTTCAGTAAAGATTTTTCATCCCTGAAACTTTTCTGGTTCCAGAGTTGTGTGAGATAACTCTGCTCAACTTCTTTTTCAATATTCAGTTCAATTGAACTGCCCACCTGCCTGCCTCCGGCATAAATGAAATCTCCTTCATTTTTGGGAACCGGCAGTGCTTCACCAGTAACAAACGAATAGTCAATGTTTCCCTTTCCCTTTACAATTCGGGCATCGGCAGGTATCAGCTCCATGTTTCGAACCAGGATCCGGTCGCCTTTGCGCAATTCACTGATCAATGTAATGCTTTCGTCAACACCATCAATCCGTGTCACAGCCACCGGGAAATAAGATTTATAGTTGCGTTCAAACGACAAGGCCTGGTAAGTTTTTTCCTGGTACCATTTGCCTATCAGAAGAAAAAAGATCAAGCCAGCCAGCGAATCCATATAACCAATGCCGTTGCCGTTAAATACTTCCCAACTACTTTGGAGAAACAATGCCAGAATGCCCAAGGTGATAGGCACATCAATGCTGATTATTTTGTGCTTTAATCCTTTCCATGCTGACAAATAATAATCATTGGCGCTGTAAAAAACCACAGGCAGGATCAGGAAAAAGCTAAGCCATCCGAAAATATCCTTAAAATCCTGCTCCAGCAAATCGCCTCCCGGGAGGTATTCAGGGAAGCTGTACATCATGATGTTCAGGAAACTAAATGATGCGACCCCGATTTTGATCAGCAAACTGCGATTGGTCTTGCCTGGTTTCTTGGTTTCTAGCCTGTCGAGGGTAATTTCAGGAACATAATGTATGGCCGAGAGCAATTCTGCTAATTGCCTGATTGTAAGCTGATCGTTGTTGAAAGTGATATGCACTTCCTTTTTAGGAAAATTCACATCCGAAAATGTAATTCCCGGATGAAGTGTATTCAGGTGTTCGAGCAACCAGATGCAGGAGGCACAATGGATGGTGGGAATAAAAAAAGTTGTTTTTGAAGTGTTCCCATCTTTGAACCCAATAAGTTTTTCGGCAATTTCCGGGTTATCGAGAAAGGCAAATTTCTTTAGTTGCTGCGGGTTCTCAATTCTGATGCCTGGTGCAGGCTGGATATCGTAATATTGACCCAGGTCCTTTTCGTGCAGGATTTCATAGACCGTTTTACAGCCGTAGCAGCAAAACTGCTTAGCGTTCCATACAACTGGGCTTGAACCGCAATCAGCCCCGCAATGCTCGCACACTAATTGGCTCATGAGATTGATGAAGATTTGAATTTAGAACTTCAGCAATAAAAACCTGGCGGCGGCAAAAGTAACCATTATGGTGGTTTAAACAGGCTATTTGCCGAACCTTCCGTCGGCACGACCAGTTTAAATAAGGTTTCCTTTTCAACTGAGCGAGCCGGCTTTTAAAATTTTGCGAACATCAAAAGATAGAACAAAGGGATTATTGTCAAGAAGCGTTGTGCCATCAACCATGTCCACGTCTTCAATCAATTGAATGCTTTCGATTATTTCTATGTTTTTACCTCCGATTGGGACCGCAACCTAAAACTCAATACCCTCCCTGGCTTCCACGCCTTGCTGATAATAATGTTTCACTTCTCTCATTTCAGTAACCAGGTCAGCCACCTCAATAAGTTCAGGTGGAGCATATCGGCCTGTAATCACAATATCCATGGATTCAGGCCTTAAAATGATAATATCCAGTAAATCGCTCAGCAAGAATAGTTTGTAATACAAAGCTATACATCCTTCATCCAAGATCACCACATCATACAATCCCGATCTGATTTTTTCAGCAACTTCTGCTAATCCCTGTTTTGCAAGAGCGAAATCCTCTTCCTGGGGTTCATGCCTGATAAAGCAATCGCGGCCGTATTGCTTCAGTGTTATTTCAGGTTCGAACCGTTTCAGGGCATCCAGTTCAGCGTAGTGCATGCCTTTTACAAACTGGGCAATGAAAACCTTTTTGCCGGCACCTGCCGCACGCAAAGCCAATCCTAAGGCAGCAGTGGTTTTGCCTTTTCCGTTACCGGTGTAAACATGAATATAGCCTTGCATAATTATGATATTCAATAAAAATTAGAACCTCAAAATTAAGCTCCAAAGAAGGAATTTCAAGATTTCTTGAGTGCAGCATTCAGGTCTTCAATAATATCATCCACATCCTCAATGCCCACCGCCAAACGTACCAAGTCATCAGTAATTCCAGCCTTAATTTTGTGTTCAACAGAAACTTTTGAATGTGTCATGGATGCCGGGTGCTGGATCAAAGTTTCAACCCCACCCAATGAAACAGCCAGCAAGGCAAGATGCACATTGTCCATCAGCGATTTTGCCGCAGTAAATCCACCATGTAAACCAAAACTGATCATTGCACCGGGGGCTTTCATTTGCCTTCTTGCCAGTTCATATTGCGGATGACAATGTAAGCCGGGATATTTTATCCAGGCTACTTTGGGATGGGCTTCCAGGAAAGCAGCAACTTTTTGGGCGCTTTCTGTGGCGCGGTCAATACGGATGCCCAAAGTTTTTACACCTCTCAGCACCAGATACGCTTGGTGGGGATCCATATTGCAGCCCATGTTTACCATGATGCTCCTTAAGCTCTTATACAATACCGGATCTTTTGCGATCACAATACCCGCTACAATATCAGCGTGACCGTTGATGAACTTGGTCATGGAGTGCATCACGATGTCGGCTCCCAGGTCAAGGGGTTTTTGCAGGTAAGGGCTGCAGAAAGTATTGTCAACAGCCAGTAACGCGCCATGGCGGTGTGCAATTTCTGCACAAGCCGTAATGTCTGAAACATCCATAGTTGGGTTGGCAGGGGTTTCAATAAAAAGCAATTTGGTATTGGAGCGGAAAGCTTTTTCGACCTCTTCAAGGTTGGCTGTGTTCACAAAACTGCTCTCAACCTTGTATTTAGGGTAATGATTTTCCATCACCGCCCGGCTCGGGCCATAAACAGCTCCGGAACAAATCATATGATCACCGCTTGCAAGCAATCCCTGATAAATAACGTTAACGGCAGCCATTCCCGAACCGACTGCAATGCCGCCAAATCCATTTTCGAGCAGGGCAATCTGGCGTTCCAACGCATCAATGGTTGGATTGCCAATGCGGGTATAAATATAGCCCTTGCGTTCACCTGAGAAACATTCTGCGCCATGGTCAGCGCTATCAAAAGAAAAGGTGGAAGTTTGATAAATAGGCACTGTGGCTGAGCCATATGCATCTTCGATTTCACCTCCGTGGATGAGTTTTGTGTTAAAACCTGATTTTTTGTGATCCATGATGTTAATTTTTAAGAGTTAAGAGTTTTGATTTTATGATTGAAGGTGGAAAGCAGGCTTTCCGGTTTACTTTGTTAACATAAGCGAGTGCGATCTCTGATTTGCAGATGGTTTCTCCCGCTTCATCAAACATGTCAGCAGCAAAAACGATGCGTGGTCCTTTATTCAGTGCGATGCGGGTTTCAATCCTGATTCTCTGATCGTAAAAAGCAGGTTTTTTATAATTAACATTCGCTTGAATAACCGGCATGATCACTCCATCGTTTTCAATTTCTGAATAACTTATACCTATTTCCCTGAGTAACTCGTAGCGTGCCATTTCAAAATACCTGAGGTAGTTTGAATGATGCATTACTCCCATTTGGTCAGTATCGGAATAGGCTACACGAAACCAAAAAATATGCTGATTGTCTGTCATTACCAGTGTCTCATTTTAGCAGCAATGATCTCGGCTGCTTTGATCAACGGATAACCTGCGGGAGATGCAGTAAGACAAGGATGGGTGCCAATTTGCGATGTAAGCAGACTGTTCACGGTCATCCGATTTTCAATGGCGAGGCCTATAACATTGGTGAGTTCGCCTGCACTTTCACCGCCGATCACTTCACCACCTATGATCACCCCTGAATATTTAGCTGCAATCAATTTTACCAATTGTTTGTGGGCCCCGGGAAGATTGGATGGATGGCGGTCAACACCTTCGAATATTCCTGTGTGAATTGCAATTTCTTCTTCAATTGCACGAGCTTCAGTGAGTCCGGCAGTTCCGAATCCAATTTCACCGATGGAAGTAGAATAAATGCCAATGGTTCCGCTGAATGTTTTCACAACGTGGATGTTGAACAAATTTAAACCTGCGACCCTGGCTTCAGCGCAAGCTGTTGAGGCCAACATAATTGGAGTGCGTCTGCGGGTAACAAAATCCCGTTTCTGTGCACAATCTCCGGCAGCGAATATATGAGGCGTTGGTGTTCGCATGTATTCGTCAATAATAATAAACCTGTCGTGGTCAACTTCAATGCCTGATTTAACTGCCAGTTCTGTGTTGGGTTTATAGCCCATGGAAAGTATTACTGCATCGGCCGGAATTGACTCGCCGTTTTCCAGCAATACACTCTCAACTTTTCCACTGCCACAAACTTCACTTACGCCTGCACCTACAATTACCTTCACACCTCTTTCCAATATATATGCTTTGATGCGGTCAGAAAGTTCTGTGTCAAAAGCAAGGCTAAGAATTTGTGGTTGTTTCTCGACGAGGGTTACATCATACCCTGCTTTATTCAACTCATCCGAGAGTTCAACTCCAATAAACCCAGCTCCAATCACAATTACTCTTTTGAGATTGCTGAGCCGGGCAGTCATTTCATCAAGGTAAGATTTATCCTTTGGGATCACAAAAACATTCTCAAGGTCTTTGCCTTTTAACCAGATAGGCTTAACGGGTATTGAACCTGTTGCAATAAGCAACTTCTCCCATTTAATGATTTCACCACTTGCAAGTGTAACGTTTTTAGCGGCTTTATCTACGGTTAATACTTCATCAACGATGGACTCAATACCAGCTTTTGCCATCAAGGCATCCACTGGCATTATATTTTGATTGCTGCTTTCGAGCGTTCCGAAAATATAGGGAATCCCGCATGGCACCATCATTTCTTTTTGTTTTTTCACCATGATGAATTTCTTTTCGGGCCAAGCCGATTTTCCTGTTAGTGCAGCTACCATTCCGGCGGCACTTCCTCCAATAATTAATACATCTGTTTCTTTCATTATGTATAGTGTTTATAGAAAAGTTAGTTGTTAGTTGATTGAAATGCAAATTTTAACAAGCCTTCAGAAATATTGTCAAAGGCTTTGATTACTGTTTGATCCGTTTGGCTGAATATACTGAGACCTTTCTCGGCTGATTCTCCCACCTCTTTTACCAATGGTATTTGTCCGAGCAGTTTTGTGCCTAATTCTTCCGCAAGTCTCTTGCCGCCATCCTTCCCAAAAATGAAATACTTCTCATCAGGATGTTTGGCCGGTGTGAACCACGACATGTTTTCTATGACACCCAGCACTGGAACATGGATATCATGATGCGTGAACAATGAAGCCGCTTTACGTGCATCGTTCAGGGCAATTTCCTGGGGTGTGGTAACGATGAGTGCACCAGTAATCTCAAGTTTTTGAACCGTGGTGAGCTGGATATCTCCGGTTCCCGGTGGATAGTCAATGATCAATATGTCAATATCGCCCCATACAGTGTTTTCAATGAGCTGGGTAATGGCATTTGCAGCCATAGGGCCACGCCATATCAATGATTGGTTCCGGGAAATAAAGAAGCCAATTGACATAACTTTAACTCCGAAACGTTCGATTGGGAAAAATACTTCTTTACCATTATCAGAACGTACTTCCGGTTTGGCATCTTCAATCCCAAACATTCTTGGAACCGAAGGCCCGTAAATATCTCCATCCACCAAAGCCACCTTCATTCCATTTCTGGCAAGGGAAATGGCCAGGTTAACGGCAACTGTTGATTTGCCAACACCTCCTTTTCCTGAGGCGATAACAATCACATTTCTTACGTTTTCAAGTTTGATCTTTTCTATTTCTGTGCTCATTCTTTATACTATTAGAAGTTTATGTTCCAGGAATTTTCATTTATCCAAAAAGCTTTAAGCAGGTATCATAAGGTATTCCTACCACAGCATGGTCTTCTTTTAAAAATCCATACTTTCTTGATTCAGGACAGCCAAATGAAATGCTGATCACATGGTTCAGACAGGTGTTTACAAATACGTTGGCACATACCGACATGAAAGTATAAGGCTTGATCACCGGAAAGGCATCCAGTTTTAAAGCATACATTTTCATCAGTTGCATCACCTTCAAAGGGGTTGTAAATACAATGTACATGTCGGGCTGTATCGTTTTCTCCATGCTTTCAGTGATTCCCATCAAAATATTTTCCGGAGGGCTTTTCAGCCGGGGAATGTCATTGATTGCCTTTTCGATGGTTGCCTTTTTTATACCACTTTCCTCATGAACGTGATCAATCAATTCAGGATCATGCTTTAACAGTCCCATGCTGCGCCGGGCTCCTGCGCATTTCACCTGGTGAGGGCTCACGCAAAATGTTGTTTGAAATGCTTCTCCCACCATTTCGCAAAAGCGTGCTTGTTTGGTATAAACAGGGGCCGACCCTGTTTCTGCATTCACCTTTAAACCCATGCAGGTTGTGCCAAATATTTTCTGTAATTCCGTTATCATCTCCTATGATACTTTTTGGTTTTTTGAACAAGGCTCTTCAGTTTTCCAGAAATCATGACTTTTCTCATCGGATGAATCTTGTCAATAAAAAGGATGCCCTCCAGGTGGTCATATTCATGTTGGAAAATCCTTGCCTCTGTGCCATTTAACTTTCGCTCAACTGGTTCAAATGTTTCATCAAGATATCTGACTTCAATCTCTTTGGGTCTTTCAACCTCCTCCCAGATGTCCGGGATGCTCAGGCAGCCTTCTGAATATCTCACGGTTTCGTTACTTGTTGCCAGGATCAAGGGATTGATAACGACCCTTTTGAATTTTTCAACCTGTTCATCATCCAAAGGGAAGGTATCCATGACAAATGTCCTTTTTAACTCTCCTATTTGGGGTGCAGCCAAGCCTATACCGCCTTTTTTCTCCAATGTTTCAAAGAGGGTGTTGATAAACTCCTCCAACTTATTGTTGTTTACAACTTCCTCTGAATGTTGGCGGAGTATTCTTGAACCGTAAATTAAAACATCTGCTATCATTGGTTTATCCTCCATATTTACGCAAGTAATACTTCATTGATTTATAGCTCAATTGGCGAATTTTCTGTTCCTGAATCAACTGCTCCGGCAAACTGAAATCTGCATGATTCTTTGCCAGTAATTTTTGCATGGTATCTTCCCTGATGGGATGCACGGCACAGATATTCAAAATATCCTCCCTGGCATTTCCGGTAAAACCTGTATCTGAGCCTTCAAAACCGAGGATAAGTTCTGTTTTCAGACCTTTTTTATTAAAGATTTGGTAGGCTTCATTGGTAACCATTTCGTCCGGGGCTTTTACCCACTCCACTGCCGGAGGGCGGGTAGGAACGGCAATGTAGGCAGTGCCGGGATGAATCTGGCGGATCAATGCTGCGGTTTGTTCAAGTGCTGCTGTACTGTCGTTGATCCCTGCAACCAACATGGTTTCGGTGGCTAGTTTGCCTTCAAATTCAGCAGCAAACCGGTATAGTCCTTCAAGGTAGCTGTTAAACTCTATACTGTGATGTGGCCGGTTAAGTCTTTTCCAGATAAAGAAATCTGCAGTATCAATTTTAACTGATACCCAATCTGCCAGCTTTAGATCTTCCCTTACCTTCTGATCACCAATCAGGGAAGCATTTGTGATAACCGCAACCGGAATTCTGAGATTTTTCAGCATCTGTATGGATTCACCCAAACAGGCATCCAGTGTTGGTTCACCATTGGCAACAAAAGTCAGATAATCAGGCAGATTACTTTTTTCGAGTTGTTGAAGGTGTTTTTCAACTTCCCGGTAAATCTGAACCGGTTCATAAAAACATTCCCTGTTGATGCTAAATTTGTTTGTAAGCCCCACCTGGCAGTATATGCAAGAGTAGGAACAAATCTTTGGTGAAGGAACATTATTGATCCCGAGACTCTTCCCTAATCTTCGTGATGGTATGGGGCCAAAACTAATCATGATCAAAAATTTAAAATTGTTTTCCAGATCCTGTTTAATGCTTTACTGGTTTCTGACTTCGGCTTCCACTCAACAATACTTTTACAATTCAGCATGGCTTCTGTCATTTGCGGATCGAAAGCCAGTTTACCAACAACGGGAATCCAGACAGTATCGCAAAAAACTTCAATTCGCGAAGTCATTTCCGGATTGAGGTCGTATTTGTTGATCAGAACCATTGCCGGATATTTAAATCCCTGAACCAGTTCAACGGTGCGCTTTAGATCACTTAAACCGGAAATGCCTGGCTCTGTAACGATCAGCACCTTGTCGGTTCCTGTAATGGTTGAAATCACAGGGCACCCAGTTCCTGGCGGCCCGTCAATGATAATGTGTGATAATCCGTTTTGCTGAGCCAGCTTCTTCACTTTTTCCCTTATCAGATTAACCAGCTTGCCTGAGTTTTCTTCACCGGGTGCCAGCCAACCATAAACCATACGGCCATCTCGAAAACTGCCTGTATACATTCTACTTTTATCATGCTGAATCATTTCGATGGCTTGTTCCGGACAAATTCTGGAACACAGAAAACATCCATCGCAGGAAGCTTCAGAAATGTTAATCTGGTTGTTAACCATTGCAATGGCATCAAAGCGGCAATAATCAATACATTGTCTGCAAAGCGTACAATTTTCCTGATCAACCACAGCCTTATAGCTGCCGGTAAAAACCTCTTCTTCGTCATGTGGAGGGTTGAAAAGCAAATATAAATTGGCCGCATCCACATCGCAATCTGCAAGGATTACATTTGAACCCATGGTAGCAAATGCCGCTGCAATGCTCGATTTACCCGTTCCCCCTTTACCGCTGATGATGGCCAATTCCATGTTTATCCGTAATTTTTTGTTCGAGTTTTAAAAGCTGATGTTTCAGTGCAGGATTATGGTTCACAACCATTCCACCATTGGAACAGATTCGGGCGATTTCTTTGTCGAAAGGAATTTCAAGCAACAGCTCTATCCCCTCGGATTCCAGGTAATCGTAAACTTCATTATTTCCGATCCCGGCCCGGTTCACAATAACTCCAAATGGTTTGTTCATTTGCTTCAAAGTTTCTACGCTTCTTTTCAGGTCGCTCAGGCCAAATGGAGTAGGTTCGGTAACAAGCACAACGTAATCGGCTGCAGCTACCGTGTGAATAAAAGGGCATGAAGTTCCCGGTGGTGAGTCAAGTATCACAATATTATTCCGATGATCAATTTGCCGGATGGCTGCTTTTATCACCAGTACGGGTGTCATCACTCCAATCTTTGTGCGGGCCTCTATCAGGTTAACATTTTCATTTATTGAATTCAACGAAACCTGTCCCAATGTAACTGATTTTTGAGTAATGGCATCATACTTACAAGCAACCAGGCACGCTCCGCAAGCATGGCACAAATCTTCAATTACCTTAATAATTTCAAGAGACGGCAGGATGAAAATTGCATTGTAAGCACAGTATTCATGACATTTCCCACAAAAAGTGCATTTGGCTGAGTCAATTACCGGAACCTGTTGTGTAACTTCGATGCAATCAGCCTGACGGGAATCAAAAAAAGCCAGCGCATTGGGCGCTTCGGCATCGCAATCAATCAACATCACATTTTCCCCGGTTTCTTTCAAAGCATGGAAAAGATTGGTGGCCACGAAAGTTTTTCCGGTTCCGCCTTTGCCACTGGCAATGGCAATAATATGGTGTTTTGACTTAATCATATCTAAACCTGATTTCCTTTCCAGGCAAAACGGGTTCGATGGCTCTTTGAAGAAAAGGCGTATTCCATGTATTGAGTGCCATATGTGTCAAATAATACTTCTCGGGAATGGGGTGTGTACCAAAAATGACCTTCATCCCATACTTTTCGCTAATAAACTCCTCAAAATGTTCCATATACGGACAAGGTGGATAACCTACCAGAAACCCGGTGGCAAAGTGAATATGGGTTACTCCGTTTTTCTTCATTTCTTCAGGTGCATACTCAATATTTCCACCAGGGCAGCCACCGCATGTGGTGAAGCCGGCAATTTCAGCATCAACATCCATATACGTGGCAAAAGCGCCTTCACGGTTTCTCAGGGAGCGAAAGCATTTTCCTCCGGCACAGGCTGAATAGCGATCGCAGATGATGATTCCTATCTTGATCTTTTCCATTATGTTTTATTTAGAAGGCTAATTGATAAAGATTTATATTGCAGCAAATTGATTATAAACTACAAAATCTCCTTTTTTTACGTTAAGGCGGTTGGCAATAATATCGCACTTCACCATCAGTAAAAAGAAAATTCTTGGATCGGAATGTGGCAATAGCCCTTCCAAATTACCTTGCCCTTTTGATATTATCAGGTCAGCCGATTCATATATTCTTAAAAACTCATTACTGCAACGGCTCAACACTGTGGAGGGAGCATCAAATCCATTTGTTATGACACTAGCCACATCAAACATTCCCACCTGGCTGGCATCCTTCATGGTCACATCATTTAGCACCGGTTTGCTTTTTACTACGTAGGTAACATTAGTATTTATCATGGTTTCGATAAACAGTTTGTCGAAAACAATTTCGCCGGCATTGTCACCCAGATATAAGATATCTTGAGCATCAGATACTCTTTCCCTCAGCAATTGTGAATGATCGATAGCAAAGTTGTCCATCAACACACGTGTAATGGTTTGTTGGATATCGAAACTGATATTTGCTCCATAATCCATAATATTACCCGCAATGGCAAGCCTGAGGGCAAGGTCGAAAGGGTTTGCAGATGTGGCTACTTTCGGTTTCCAGGTATCGTAAAGATCAAGTGCAATTTCATTACTGCTTTTCTTCTCTGCGGCAAATGGATCAGAAATCCCAATAATATCGCAAAAAATCTTGTTGAGAATTCGCTGAATTTCAGGAGTTGTGAGGAAGCTCTTCGTTTTCACGGTTTTATTAAAAAACTCAATAAAATCCTGTTGCTGCGATTCACCAACCTTAAACTTTTGAAAAAGGTGTTTGTATGTTTTCAGAAAACATTGAACACACCTTTCATCAATAGTTGATCTAGTGTTTGCAATTTTCGTGATCATGATGCCCTTCGTGGTCGCAATAGTTGGCAGTAAGCACCAATTTGTTTTCAAGGAATTCGCTCACCAGTTCTTTTGCATTTCGGATAGGGGCACCAATAAAAACATTGATATGCTGATCGTTAAAAATCATAATGGCTTTTTGCCCCATGCCGCCTGCAATTACATCAGTGACTCCTTTTTCAGACAGCCAGGCTGGAAGTAAACCGGGTTCATGCGGAGGAGGAGTCAATAAATGCTCAGCAGTAATTTTGTTACTATCGGTTTCAATAATCGAGAATTGTTGGCAGTGGCCGAAATGTGGGCACAATACGCCGTCTTCTAGAGGAATAGCAATTTTTTTTATCATAAAATGTTGTTTTTAACCCCGGCAAACCTGTAGGTTCAGGATTGCCTGGTTTGAATGAAATCCGTAATGAATTATTTTTTCAGTATCCTATCTAATACAGTTTTCTTATCTATTTTCTTGGTGCAGAAGAACCAGTCTTTACAATCAAGCCCTTCTTCTTTGCCTTCCATGCGATCCTTTGCTGTTCCGCATGAACCGGCTGGAGAAATGATTACATCATCACCTGGGCGCCAGTCGGCGGGGGTTGCAATTTTAAACTCGTCGGCTGTTTGTAATGCAATAATAATCCGGTACATCTCATCAAAATTACGGCCCAGGCTTAAGGGATAATAAAGCACGGTTCTTACAATGCCTTTGGGATCAATCACAAATACAGCACGAACGGCCTTGGTATTGCTCTCGCCTGGCATCATCATTCCATATTTTTTAGCCACTTCCATGGTAATGTCTTCAATGAGCGGAAACATTACCTCCACGTTTTTCATTCCTTTGTATTCTATCTTTTCTTTGATGGTTCGCAACCAGGCAATGTGACTGTAAAGCCCATCTACTGAAAGTCCAACCAGTTTGCAATTGGCTTCGTTAAATTGCTTTTCCATTGTGGCAAATGTCATGAACTCGGAAGTGCAGACTGGTGTAAAGTCAGCAGGATGGCTGAAGAGTATGACCCAACTTCCTTTGTAGTCAGATGGGAAATTAATGTCACCTTGTGTGGTAACGGCTTTGAATTCAGGTGCTTTTTCACCTATTCTTGGCATTGTAAAAACTTGTTCTTCCATGATTTTGATTTCTTAGTTTAAGATTGTCGATTCATTGAATTTATAATAAAGCATCTCGGGAATAGAATTACTAATCCTGATTTTTTCTAAATACTTTCGAAGATAAACCCTTCAGTTCCCTGGTTTTGATAAGGTTTATCAGTTTTATTCTCCGCCTCTGAAACGATTTCGAAGTCCAAAACCCCGGCCTCCCCCTCTGCCTCTACGGCCAAATCCAAAACCTCTGCGGCTATCGTTTTCCGAAAGACCATCCGTGTTTTCAGATTGAGTTGATTTTTTGAGTTTTGCACCATATCCGGTACAACATCCCATACGGCGGCCAGTCATAGCTCCTTCGCCTTCAGGCCCTGTTTTGTCAAATCCAGGCATAATTACCTCCTTTTTATTGATTGTTGAACTTTATTTCATTCTGTTTCCAAGGCGTTTCCCTTTGCCTTCACTACCTCCTGTTTGCCTTCCTTTACCCATTCCTTTACTTAATTTCTTGAGCGCCTCTTCTTCGTTGTGGTCCTTGCATTTTCCCAATCTCCGGCCCGTGCCTGAACCTTTGCCTTCCGGTCCGGTTTCATTCATGTGTGGCATAATCATTTCATTTTAAGTGTTTAACATATCAATGACTTCCTGAATCTTTAATTCAGGCTTTTTGATCACGATCATTTGAATCTTCAAACTGTCGAGCAAGGATTTAATCTTTAACCCGAACTCACCAGCCACAATTTTGCTTACTCCACGCGAAGCAAGCAGTTGCACGGCTGCAGGCCCGGCACCAGATTCAGCCTCTTTATGCGGATTGGGCAAAAATTCGGTGGATCTGGTTTCGGTGTCGTATATCACGAAAAAGACACAACGGCCAAAGCGTTCGTCAATTTGAGATTCGAGTGTGTTTCCTGTTGATGTAATGGCTACTTTCATAAAATTATCTTTAAGTCTTTTCTATTGATTTGAATTTATTTGATTCTGAACTTTGAATCTATTTGGGATTTTGGATTTTGTGCTTAGGATTTCTCTTCCCTGGTGTTCCTTTACGGGTCATACGTGTATTGCATTTTGGGCAAGATTGACCTCCACAGGGTTTGCCATATTCGTGTGCTTGCTCAAAACCGCATGAAGGGCAGAGGCAAATATCCTCACAGCGCTTCTCTTCATCAAATTTCAGGGAGTCATGTGGTTCGTAACTGATAACATCAAAACTTTTGCAGAGCGGGCATGTTTCAATGCTTTTTTCTTTTTCAGGATTGTTGAAATAGCAGGTACAATGCTTGCAATGATACCAATCGCTGTCGAAATATACTTTGCCCCCTTCAATGCTAAGCTGGCTTCCTTCAACCAGTGTTTTGGCGATTTTCTGCCGCGCAGAAGCATAGATCCTGGTAAACGTTGGTCTTGAAACTGCCATGATCACGCAGGCCTGATGGTGGTTGAACATATCGTAATCGCATAGCCTGAGTGCTTCATATTCTTCAAAAAGCAGGGTCACAGCAGAAGTCTTGTCTTCAGCAACATCAGGGCCGTAAGGCTTTAAACCTTTAATTGTTGGTGGATTTAGTACTTTTCGTATGCGTTTATTTCTTGGCGACATAATATAATGAGCAAATGTTCGCAGCAAAGGTAGTGAACATTTGCTCAAAATAAACATTTATCTAGAAAATTGTTACGATTACCTCCTTTTTAAGGGAAGTAAAATCAGAATAGAGGCAATTGCCTGAATAAGAAATTGGGAATCAAATTAAGACTCAGCCTGGAATCTTTTTTTCATCAATCAGTTAGCAAACATTTTGTTGAAACTGAGAATTTGTCATTCGAATAGACTACAATAAAAGTTCCTGATTTAATGTCATTGGACTTATTATCTTTTCCGTCCCAGTTAATCTTATTCTCCCCGGGTGGAAGGTTGTTCCATTCCCTGACCTTCTTTCCGTCCGCAGTCCATATCGTCAATCTGCCGGAAGAATCGCTATTGTAAAAGATTATTTGGGTTATTTCTGTGAATGGGTTCGGGGAAATAATAAGTTCAGCTGCTAGTTCTGTTTTATGGATGCCTGTCGTGTTGTCTGCATAAGTAAAAGTATGGTAGGCAAACGGGGCCGTGATTGGATGAGTTTCGTTCCTCCCGGAAGAATCGCTGGCGGAAATGAAATAATTATAGATTTTTGAAACTTCCGCACCTGGAATAATTGCCATTAATGAATCAGTGCCTTCTACAGGAACCAAGGGCTGCTGCTGCCAGCCAAAGTTACCCTGTTCGCGCCAGTAAAGCTTAAGGCCTTCATTGATAAGACCTGCATCGGAATAGGCATGAATTCTGGTTTTAATCACAGGTAAACCGGCAAATATTTGATCTCCTTTCAAGGGTTTGTGTTCAATACGCAACATATATCTGTCGAAAATGCCCATTGTGCGGCAATGCAATGCATCATAGTAATACCACGAACCCCATGAAAACCCAATGACTTCATAGCTAGGCATGGCTTCTTCATAAACCTGGAGTGCTTGCTCATCTTCCGGGATATTAAACAATGGTACAAGCACCTTTTTATTAAGAATAAAAGAATTGGTGTAGGCCGCCGAATTGTTCCCGCTGTAGTTTGCACAAAAAACACGAACAATCTCATAAGGCTCGCCAAAAGCGTTGGTTTCATTGCCCAAATGATTTGCCAATGCTTCACAGCAGGCGAACTCGGGGTGAAATAAGGGAACTTTTTTAACAAGTATGGTTTCTTCGTCGAGGAATTTTGCATAGCAATCAATATGCTGTATTCCATGAACTTCAGGGTTGTCAACGATGATGAAATTTGAGATCCCCAGGCTATCTGCAGCCATCTGCCTGAACTGCTCCTCGTTGAAACCCGGGAAGTTTTCATCCAGCATTTGCTGGGTGGCAACGGCCGTTTTAAAACCATCAACCATTACATTGCCGCCTGTTAGAAAAATCGGCAACGAAATGAGGGGGCAATTAAAGTTTTCGGCAAGTGTGGCATTCACTGCATTATCCAGTGCATAACCACCGTAGATATGGCGTTCATAATCTACTTCCAAATCCAGCGCTGATTTCGGATTGCAGCCCGGAACCCAGGGATAACCAGAGAAATAGGGATCAGCAATTCCACCAACACCATTTTCATTGAACACATAATGCGGTCCCCAGTCGCGCGTCCAATGCGAGTTGGTGGGTGCAATGATGAACTGGCAGTGATCAAGGTTCACACTCCAGGAAGAGAAAGTGTTGATCGCTTGTGTTTTCTGGGTTTGGTTGGCCACAAGCACATAAAGACTGTCGTCTGTGGCCAGTTCAACCACAAGATCTGAGGGGATTCCAAGTGGCCAGCGGATCAGCGTGCCCCAGGCGGGTTCCCATTCGGCTACGAAGCGGCGGGATTGCTGTGCTAGTGAAATCTGAGGAATAAGCCACAGAACAAATGCTACGGAGAAAATGATGGTTTTTAAGTGGTTCATAGGTGTAAATCCTTTTCCCGGTGTCTCTGTGACTATTGAAACAATTTAGTAAGCCTACAAGGCAAAAATAATGCTTTCGTGGAGTTCCTTCACACTAATCTTTTACTCCAGCGCAATTTGATGCAGTTGCAACGGAAACTGGTACTCCACCGTAAAAACATCTATCCCGTTCTCACAACCCATTTGCATGGCGGCCTGGTTTTGCATGATGGCGCCACCCCAGTGATTGTGGTCGTAAATATGAGGATTCTTGAACCAGTTTTGGATGTTCATGCTTAGTTCGGCTATAATTAACATTTCTTCTACTACTTCGAAACCGGGGCCGTTTAATTTTATCTTGAAGTAATTTTGTACAAATCCAGTGATAGAATCACTTTCATAGATCTGTCCGATGCCCAGGTGGAAATTAAAAGATCTTCGAACCTCATCCGGGTCCAGCCACCAACCGTTGAGCATCATGTAATGGTAGCCCCCGCCCAACATATCGGGCCAGGCCATGTTTACTTCAGGTGGATTTACAAACATGAATGATTCATTCTTCTCTTCTGAAATGCCAAAAATGAATGTGATGGAATCATAAATTCCGGCAGGGATATCTCCAGGCAGATTCCAGGTAAAAGTGGAAGGGATATTGGTGTCAACATAATAAATGTCGTCCCAGGTGGCGGGTTCAACAACGGTTCCATCGTTGCGGTGCAATTTGAGGTCGGATATGAAATACATGACCTCGGTAACCTCATAAACATTGCCGGCGGCGTTGGTGTAAATCATCTGGTCTTTGATCAGCGGTTCGCCATCTACTTTGTGTTCAAATTGAATTTGTATTCTGGCTGTAGCCTCATCTTGTTTATCCTTTTTACATGATCCGAAAAGGAGCGCCACGATGATTATGATTAAGAATGGTATTGATCTCATATTTTCTTTGTTTCTGAATGGAACGCGGATGATGCTGATTTGACTAATTTATGCGGATTTTCACCCATCGGATCGCTGGGAGCGATACGATGGGAACCAAATCGTAAATTAAAAATCGTCCATCGCAAATATCTTTGGTTTATATGGTAATCTTCAAATTCACAAAAACCGATCTTCCTGCTTCATAAAAATTCTCCCCGGTTCCTATTATACGCCGGTTCAGGTGGTCGTAGTATGCTTTATTAAAAAGATTGTTCACCCCTACCATGATCCTGATGTTGTTATGAGGCTGCCATGCAAGCCCTATGTTTGGAATAATATAGCCCGGCGTAACTGCCTCATAACTTGCTTCTGAAACCTGCCTCTGCGATGCAACAGCGCGGATTTCAAGAGATGGTTCAAGATGCCAGCCGGAAAACAAATAACTGAGCCTGAAATTTGACTCCAGTGCCGGCATTTCAGGAACCGGATCATTGGTCAGCATTTCAGTACCAACGGCTTGTCCGTTTTCTAATAGTATTTTTTCGATCCCTGGAAAATAAGCGTAGGTATAGCCTACATTGAGGGAAGCTTTCATTCCAGAAACCGGTTCAGCGCTTAGCCCGCTTTCAAAGCCGTAAAATATAGCTTGCTTCATATTTTCAAACTGCTTTACCCCCGGCGCTCCCATGCTTTGAGGTCGGGCAACAGAAGGTGGAAGGAGTTTTCCTGATATGAAATTCCTGATATCGGCCCTGAAAACGTTGGTGAAAAAATGAAGATTCTCCCTGGAATAGTCCAACATGAGGTCGGCCTGGTAATTGACTTCCGGTTTAAGCTCTGGATTCCCAAGGTAATCGTAACGATCAAAACCTGTGGCGAGGAACTGAATATAACGCTCAGATAAATCCGGCGGGCGCACGCCGCGGCCCAAGCCCAATGAGAGTTTCCAATATTCTGTAAACTGCCATGATGCATTGGTTGAAAAACTCCAGAATGCATGGGTTGCAGGTTTGGCATCGTAATAGATAATCCCTTCCTTTTCGATAAAAAGCGTATCACCGGAATTTGAGTGGTTCAGATCGGTTCGCAAAGTAGCTGAAAGTTGCCATGGTTTACCATTGGTTGAAATTCCGGCAAACAATCCATTGTTTAGGCTTCGGGCGCTTTTCCAAAGGTTTACGGTGCGCTCCGAAATGAACTCCTGGCCATCCATCTGCATGATCATTTTCACAAAACGGTTCCCATCCTTATAGGTATGATGAATATCATAGCCTCCTTCGAGCATATAATTATTCAATTTCTTCTGCTTTGTGATCCTGACGCCACTACTGCGGGCATCCACTTTGGCCACTGCCTGCATACGTCCCAGGTATGGCGGAACTACAGCAGAATATTGTGGCCTGCGGCTATTATCCATCTCGTGATACACCATGGAGTGATGCACGGCAATTTTGATCAGGTCATCCGTTTGATCAGGGTTTCTGATGGTATAAACAGCGGAAAGAATATTTGTATTATCAGCGGTTTCATCCATGGGCAAAGCCGGAAAAAGAACATCCCTTGCAAATGAACCCTTATATGACAATTCAAGTTGCTGATGTTTTGCGAACCGGAAGCCTGCATCGGCGCTGAAACCGTATTTTGTAAATCCTGAATTCCACTCCCTGCCATTGCCATCGGTGTAATTTCCATAATTCATGTAACCACCTGAAACCCGGTAAAATGTATTTCCTGAAGAACCCCATAGCGCCAGATGCTGCCTGAATCCGTTGCGCCCTGCATCGTATCCGCTTAGCGATGTCGCCTGTATTTTTCTGTAGGAGAAAATATTTTCTTTCCGTGTTGTTACCCTGATGCTGCTTCCGAGCGCAGGACCGTACTTGAATTGGTATGGGCCATAGGCTACTTCAAGGCGCTGAATATCTCCGGGCTGTATATGCGCCAGCACCGGATCCATCCGGTTCGGACAACCGCCTTCGATATGAATTCCCTCATCAAGTGAAATATTTATCTGCGAATACCGGAAGCCGCGTACAACAGGGTCAACGGCATAGCCACCCCGGCGAATGCCGCTGATATTTGGTTGGGATCGAAGGATTTCGCCAATATCCACAACAGCGGTGCGATCCATCAAGTCGCTTTTTATAATGGTGATCGGCTGGATGGATTGTATAGCTTTTTCTTTGATTTCTATCCCTTTTAATATGATGATGGTATCAGGCAGGGATTGGCCTGAGGAAAACGGAATTTGAGCCAACAGAAGAAAAAATAAGGCAGTTATTCTCATGATTGATAGCTAATGAATGATGAAGCACAAATTTAATCAATTTAATAGTAGATTTAAGATTGAGCCTGCTCTGAAAAGTATTAAATCAATTTTTCACCTTATAGCTACACAGTAGAAACTACTTGTCCGCTCTGCCGAATTGTATTGACATAGTTTTTTAAACAGTGTATAAACTATGTGTCATCTATGTGGTCTATGTGGTTCAAGCTACTTAACGGAATGGGCTCAAGGATAACCTAAGTAATCTTATTACAATTTTTCCCTTGAATGCTGTAAAATTGAGTAAAGCAATTCTC